>CAMAUH010000158.1 GCA_945861365.1 Candidatus Kuenenia stuttgartensis | reverse complement strand
TCAGCAACGGGGTCGTGCTCGGCAGCCCGCTCAGTGTGCCGATCCCGGCGAACGTGAACCTGGTCGGCACCTTCTGGTCGGTGCAGGGCTTCGGCTTCAGTGGCGCCAATTGCCTGGGCTTCCTCGACCTCAGCGACACCGTCGACTTCGTCGTGCGGTGACCCGGACGCGGCGCCTTCGCGGCAGCCGCGATCAGTCCTTCTTGTTCATCTTGCAGCCGGCCGGCGCATCGCTGGTGCCGCAGCTCGGCGCGCAGCCCCCGCCCTCGTCCTTCTTCGCGTCGCTCGCGTAGGTGCTGGGCCGGTAGTCGGTCTGGTAGAAGCCGGAGCCCTTGAAGATCACGCCGGCGCCGCCGCCGATCAGCCGTTCCAGCTTCGCCTTCTTGCATGCCGGGCACTTCTTCAGTGCGTCGGCCGTGATGCTCTGGAACTCTTCGAAGCGATGGCCGCAGGCGCTGCACGCGTAGTCGTAGGTGGGCATGGTGCGAGGCCTCAGGACTTCGGGGTTGGGCCGGCGACGACGACGCGGCTGTGCCGGACGACGCGATCACCGAGCAGGTAGCCGGACTGCAGCACGCGCAGCACGTGGCCTTCCGGAGTGGTGGTGGTCGGCTCGACGCCGACCGCTTCGTGGCGCAGCGGATCGAACGGTTGGCCTTCCGCCTTGATCTCGGCGAGGCCGTGCCGCTCCAGCGCGCTGGTCAGCAGCATGCGCGTCATGCGCACGCCTTCGACGAGCGCCTTCGGATCGGTGCTGCCACCGTCGAACGCGGTGAGCGCCATGCCGAAGCTGTCGAGGGCCGGCAGCAGCTCCTGCGTCAGGCCTTCGATCACGCGCCGCTTCTGGTCGTCCATCTCCTGGCGCTGGCGGCGCCGCACGTTCGCGGCGTCGGCGAGCTGGCGTTGCAGCTGTTGTTCGAAGTTGTTGCGCTCTTCGCGCAGGCGCTGCAGTTCCTGTTCGTGCGTCGGGATCTCCACGGTCGGCTCCTTGTGGGCGTTGCCGCCGGTTTGCGGTTCGTTCGGCGCGGATGCGCGGTCGGGGGCGTTATCGGGGGCACTGTCGGGGGCGTTCACGGGATGCTCCTTAGGCCTCAGGAGAAGATGTCCTTCACCTTCTCGAAGATCGTTCGCTTGCCGTTCTTCTTGCTCTTCTTGCCGTCGATCTCGTCGAACTTGGCGAGCAGTTCCTGCTGTTCGGCGGTGGTCTTCTTCGGCACGTCGACCTGCACCTGCACGACGAGGTTCCCGCGGCCGTAGCCGTCGGGGCGCGGCAGGCCGTGGTTGCGGACCCGCAGCTTCTCGCCGGGCTGCGTGCCGGCCGGGATCGCCATCGCGACCGTCTCACCGGTGATGGTGGGGATCTCGATCTCGTCGCCCATCACCGCCTGGCGGAACGTGATGCGCGATTGCATCAGCAGGTCGTCGCCGTAGCGCGTGAAGACGTCGTGTTCCTTGACGTGCAGCACGACGACCAGGTCGCCGGGCGGGCCGCCGCCGTCGCCTGGTTCGCCCTGGCCGGCGATGCGCTCGGTGTGGCCCGATTCGATGCCGGCCGGGATCGTCAGCGTGATCGGCGACTCCTTCGGCACCGCACCGCGGCCCTTGCACTTGGGGCACGGGTCGTCGATCGCTTCGCCCTGGCCGCTGCAGGTGGGGCAGGTCTGGCGCAGTTGGAAGAAGCCCTGCGAACGGATCACCTGGCCGTGGCCATTGCAGGTCGTGCAGGTGCGCTTCTTGGTGCCCGGTTTGGCGCCGCTGCCCGAACAGTGTGCGCACGGCTCGGGCCGCTTCAGGTCGATCGTCTTCTTGACGCCCTGCGCGACCTCCTCGAGCGTCAGCTCGAGATCGACCTTCAGGCTGGCACCGCGGCGGCCGCGGCCACGCCGGCCACCGCCACCGAAGATCTGGTCGAAGAAGCCGCCACCGCCGCCTCCGAACAGGTCGCCGAACGCGGCGAACACGTCCTCGGCCGACTGGAAGCCGCCACCGCCGCCTTGCGGGCCATCGACGCCGGCGTGGCCGAACTGGTCGTAGCGCTGGCGCTTCTGCGCGTCGCTGAGCACCGAGTAGGCCTCGGCCGCGTCCTTGAAGCGCTTCTCGGCTTCGGCGTTGCCCGGGTTCTTGTCCGGGTGGTTCTCGAGAGCCTGCTTGCGGTAGGCCTTCTTGATCGTGTCCTCGTCGGCCTTGCGGTCGACGCCGAGCACTTCGTAGTAGTCGCGCTTCTGGGCCATGGCTGCAGGAAGGGAACCGCCGATGCCAAGGCGGGGATGGTGGCCCTATCGGCTCGCCATCCCCGCGTACTTGCCGGATCTCCGTACGAGCTGAGCTTCGCTTAGCTCGTGCTGCCCTCGACCGCCTTCTTCTCGTCGGCGATCGACGTGACCATCGTGTTCGTGGTCAGCATCAGGCCGGCGATGCTCGCCGCGTTCTGCAGCGCGCTACGCACGACCTTCGTCGGATCGACGATGCCGGCCTTGAACATGTCGACCCATTCGCAGGTCAACGCGTTGAAGCCCTCGTTGGCCTTCTTGCTCATCGCCTCGTCGACGACGACCGAGCCGTCCTCACCGGCGTTCTCGGCGATCTGCCGCATCGGCGCTTCGCAGGCGCGCTTGATGATCTCGACGCCGAACTGCTGGTCACCCTTGACCTTCAGCGTGTCGAGCACCTTGCTGGCGCGCAGCAACGCGACGCCGCCGCCGGGCACGATGCCCTCTTCGACAGCCGCGCGCGTGGCGTTCAGCGCGTCCTCGATGCGCTGCTTGGTCTGCTTCATGTCGGCTTCGGTCATCGCACCGGCGCGCAGGATCGCGACGCCGC
Organism: Candidatus Kuenenia stuttgartensis; assembly: GCA_945861365.1. Taxonomy (GTDB): domain Bacteria; phylum Planctomycetota; class UBA1135; order UBA1135; family UBA2386; genus UBA2386. The sequence goes on along the minus strand of CAMAUH010000158.1, from coordinate 5,938 downwards.
CGGTCAGCTTGGCGAGGCGCTCCTGCAGCTTCTCGCGGTCGTAGTCCGACGTCGTCTTCTCGATCTGCGAACGGATGCTGTCGGCGCGGGCCGTGATGTCCGCCTTCTTGCCGCCGCCGCCGACGATCGTCGTGGCGTCCTTGGTGATGCGGATCTTGGCCGCCGTGCCGAGCTGCTCCAGCGTGACGTTCTCCAGCTTGATGCCGAGGTCCTCGCTGATGCACTGACCGCCGGTCAGCGTCGCGATGTCCTGCAGCATCGCCTTGCGGCGATCGCCGAAGCCCGGCGCCTTGACGGCGCAGACGTTCAGCACGCCCTTCAGGCGATTGACGACCAGCGCCGCCAGCGCTTCGGACTCGACGTCCTCGGCGATGATGATCAGCGCCTTGCCGGAACGCGACGTCTGTTCGAGCAGCGGGATCATCTCGCGCACGTTCGAGATCTTCTTCTCGTGCACGAGGATCAGCGCGTTCTCGAACACCGCCTCCATCGACTTCGGGTCGGTGATGAAGTACGGCGACACGTAGCCCTTGTCGAACTGCATGCCGTCGACGTGCTCGAGCTCCGTGCCGGCGCTCTTGCCCTCTTCGACGGTGACGACGCCTTCCTTGCCGACCTTCAGCATCGCGTCGGCGAGCAGGTTGCCGATCGCCATGTCGTTGTTGGCGGAGATGGCGCCGACCTGCGCGATCTCGTCGCGGCTCTTGTTGTCGATCTTCTTCGACATGCTGGCGAGCTGCTCGGTGACCGCGGCGACCGCGGTGTCGATGCCGGCGCGCAGGTGGTTCGGGTCGACGCCCGAGGTCAGGTAGCGCTGGCCGATCGTCAGGATCGCTTCCGCGAGCACGGTCGCCGTCGTGGTGCCGTCACCGGCGACGTCGTTGGTCTTGCTGGCGACTTCGCGCACGAGCTTCGCGCCCATGTTCTCGAACGGATCCTCGAGCTCGACTTCCTTCGCCACCGTGACGCCGTCCTTGGTGACCTGCGGGCCGCCGAACGACTTCTCGATGATGACGTTCTTGCCGGCCGGGCCGAGCGTCACCTTGACGGCGCGCGCGAGCTTCTGGACGCCTGCGACTGCCTTACGGCGCGCGACGTCGTCATACATGATCTGCTTGCCCATCGGATCAGCCCTCCACCTTGGCGAGGATCTCGCTCTCACGCAGGATCTTCAGGTCTTCGCCGCCGACCTTGACGTCGCTGCCGGCGTACTTGCCGAACAGCACGATGTCGCCCTTCTTGACGTCGAGGGCGATGCGCTTGCCGTCCTTGCCGAACTTGCCGTCACCGACGGCGGTGACCTTGCCGCGCTGCGGCTTCTCCTTGGCGGTGTCGGGCAGCAGGATGCCGCCGGCGGTCTTCTCTTCGGCGTCGAGCACCTTCAGCACGACGCGGTCTTCGAGGGGGCGCAGGGAAGTCATGGTTGATACTCCGGAATGTGTGTTGGGTTGTGTCTGTGGGGGGATGGGGAAGGGGCCGCACCGCGGCCCCCGCGCACTCACATCGAGCCGGCTTCGCCGGCCTTGTCCTCGTCCTTCTGGGCGTCGGTGATGACGCAGTCCGTCGTCAGCAGCAGCGACGCGATCGACACCGCGTTCTGCAGCGCGCTGCGCGTGACCTTGGTCGGGTCGACGACGCCGAAGTCGATCATGTCGCCGTACTCGCGGGTCAGGGCGTTCCAGCCGAACGTGTTGCTCCTGTTGGCGAGCACCTTGCGGGCCACGACGGCGCCGTCGGCGCCGGCGTTCTCGGCGATCTGGCGGACCGGCTTCTGCGCGACGCTCTTCATCAGCAGCACGCCGAAGTTGGCATCGCCGGGCAGCTCGAGCTTGTCGAGCACGCGGCTCGCCTTCAGCAGCGCCACGCCGCCGCCGGGCAGGATGCCTTCGGCGATCGCCGCGCGGGTCGCGTGCATGGCGTCCTCGTAGAGCGCCTTGCGTTCCTTCATCTCGGTCTCGGTGTGCGCACCGACGCGGATCTCGGCGATGCCGCCGGTCAGCTTGGCGAGGCGCTCCTGCAGCTTCTCGCGGTCGTAGTCCGACGTGGTGGCGTCGATCTCGCGCTGGATCTGCTCGGCGCGCGCCTTCAGGTCGGCGGTCTTGCCCTTGCCCTTGACGATGGTGCAGTTGTCGCCGTCGATCATGACCTTCTCGGCCTGGCCGAGCTGGCGCAGCTGCACCTTCTCGAGGTCGAGGCCGAGATCCTTGAAGATCGCCTCGCCGCCGCAAAGGATCGCGATGTCCTGCAGCATGGCCTTGCGGCGGTCGCCGTAGCCCGGCGCCTTGACCGCGCAGACCTTCAGCACGCCGCGCAGCTTGTTGACGACCAGGGTCGCCAGCGCTTCGCCTTCGATGTCCTCGGCGATGATCAGCAGCGGCTTGTTGCTCTCCTTGAGCTTCTCGAGCAGCGGCAGCAGCGGGCGCACGTTCGACAGCTTGTCCTCGTGGACGAGGACCAGGCAGTCGCGCAACTCGACCGTCATGTCTTCGGCATTGGTGACGAAGTGCGGCGACAGGTAGCCGCGGTCGAACTGCATGCCCTTGACGACCTTCACCTCGGTCTCGAGGCCCTTGCCTTCTTCGACCGTGATGACGCCGTTCTCGCCGACTTCCTTCATCGCCTCGCAGAGCTTGTCGCCGACTTCCGGGTCGTTGTTGCCGGAGATCGTGGCGACCTGCTTGATGGCCTTGTGGTCCTTCGCCGGGACCGCCTTCGCCATCTTCTTCAGCTCGTCGACGATCGCGGTCGTCGCGACCTTGATGCCCTTGATCAGTTCGGCGTGGTTGGCGCCGGCCGTCAGATACCGCATGCCTTCTTCGGCGATCGCGTGCGCGAGCAGCGTCGCCGTCGTCGTGCCGTCGCCGGCCGCGTCGGAGGTCTTGCTGGCCGCTTCACGCACGAGCTTCGCGCCCATGTTCTCGTAGCGGTCTTCGAGCTCGATCTCCTCGGCGACGGTGACGCCGTCCTTGGTCACGGTGGGGCCGCCCCAACCTTTGTCGAGCACAGCGTTGCGGCCGCGGGGGCCAAGAGTGGAGACGACGGCCTTCGCCAACTTGGCGACACCGCGGAGCACTGCTTCGCGGGCGTCGTTTTCGAACACGAGTTGTTTGACCATCACAACCTCGAGGGGGAACCTGGGATACTTCGTGGGGGTGGCGACAGTTGGCCACCCTGTTTGCAAGGTGACGCTGCCGCTGGAGTTGCCGCGCCCGTATTGGGTTGGCACGGCGTGAGGTCGCGCCGCAAAGCAAACGTGGTGCCGACTCGTTCCCGACCTGCGACCGCCGCTGATTCCCTTCATGCAAGAACTGCGCTCCAAGGAAGTTGTGTTCGATTCGCCGCGTGAGCACGCCGCTCCCGCGGGCGTGCCGCGAGGACAAACTGGCAGTCTGGCGGCGCCAGGCTCGCGGGGCGTGCGTCAATCTGGCATGAGCACATGGTGGGCGGGCTGCCTCGCGGCGTGGTTCGGCGGTGCCGCTACCGCGCAGGGTGCAGGCTTCGAAGTCGCACTCCGCGATGGCTCGACCGTGGTCGTGCAGCAGATCCGCGGCGATGCGCAACGCGGGTTCGAGCTGCAAGGGGCGACTGGCAAGCGGCAGGTTGCGGCGGGCGAGCTGCTGGCGATCCACGGCGTCGCGGCCAGCGTGCCCGAACTGCTGACGACCTTCGCGAGTGGTGGCGAAGTGCTGCGCGGCCCGATCGTCGGCGGCGACTCCGCCGGGGCTCGGGTCGAGCTGCTGTCGCCGACGCTCGGTCGGGTGTCGATCGCGGTGGATCGGCTGGTGGCCGTGCTGACCGATCGCACGCTGGGGCCGACGGCGTTGCGCTTGCCCAACGGCGTCGAGGAAGCGCTCTTCGTGCGGGCCGGCGGCGGCTACGACATCCTCGCCGGCACGCTGCACCAGTTCGGCGAGCTCGGCGTGCGCTTCCAGCCCGATGGCAATGCGGCGCCGAAGTGGTTCGGCAGCGGCGACTTCCTGGGGCTCGTGTTCTCGGCGGTGCCGCCGCCACCGCCGAGCCCGGTCTGGATGCTGACGCGCACGGCGGAGCGGTTCGCGCTGCAAGCACCCGCCGCCACCGAAGCGGGCTTCCGCGGCAAGCTGCTGGGCGATGCGGAGGTGCTGGTGAGCCCGGCCGACGTCGCCTGCCTCAGTTTCGGCGAAGGCGTCGTGTTCGCTTCGGATCTCGAGCCGAAGGCCGTCGACGAGTCGGGCTGCGAAGGCGAGGTCGTGCTGCCCTGGCAGCGCGATCGTTCGGTGGTGGGCGGCCCGCTGGTCGCCTTCGGGCGCGCGCACGGCAAGGGCCTCGGCGTGCACAGCCGCAGCCGCCTCGTGTTCACCGTGCCGGCAGGCTGTGAACGGTTCTGGACGCGGGTCGGGCTCGACGACTGCGTGCTGCAGTTGCCCATGCAGCCAGCCGCGGTGGCGCGGGTCGTGCACAACGGCAAGGTCGTGTTCCGCGCCGACGACTTGCGCGCCGGCCAGGCGCCGCGCGACTGCGGCATGCTGGCGGTGGCGCCCGGCGACGAGATCGCGCTCGAGGTCGACTTCGGCAAGGGCCGCGACCTCGGCGATCGCGTCGATTGGCTGTCGCCGGTGTTCCTGCCCGCGGGGCCGCGCCGGCCATGATCCTGGCCACCGCTGCCGCCCTGGCCGTGGTCGCGTTCGGCGTCGTGTGGCGCGCGCGCGGTCGTGCCATGGCGGCGGGCTGGCTTTCGTGGGCTGCGGCTATGGCGTTCGCGGTGGTGTTGTTGTCGGCGCCGCGCGTGGTGTTGCACGAACATGCCGGCGCCGCAGTCGTCGCACCGCTGGCCGCGTCCGCGACAGCTGCGCGCACGGCGGCGCTGGTGGCGGCGGCGGTCGCCGGCCCGGCGGCGGATCGCATCGTGCTGCAGTGGACTTCCCCGCTGCCGCCCGAACTCGGCAGCGGCGTGCTCGGGGCGCGCGCCGAGCGGCCGGCCGTGTTGCCGTTCCAGCCCGAAGCGCTGCAGGTGCGCGCGCTGTCGGCGCCGGCGCAGGCGCGGCCGTTGGCGCTGCTGGTCGAGGTGCCGCCGTTGGCGGTGCCGCTGTCGGCGGAACTGCTGGTGCGCGAAGGGCAGACGGTGGTGGTGCAGCAAGCGGTGTTGCTCGGCGCTGCCGAACCAGCGCGCGTGGAGTGGGTGCCGAGCAACGCCGGCGTGCACGGCATCGAGCTGCGCTGCGACGTCGCCGGCCACCAGCTGCGCGCCGTGGGCACGGTGGACGTGCAAGCCGCACCGCGCGTGTTGGTGCTGGAGGATGGTGCGCTGCTGCTCGGGGCGCTGCGCGCGCAGGGGGTCGAAGCGACCGCGGCGGGTGCCGCGCCAGCGCAGTGGAGCGACTACGCGGCGGTCGTGGTCGGCAAGCCGTTGCCGGTCGATGCGCAGAATGAACTGGTCGCCGCGGCGATCGATGGCCTCGGCGTGTTCGTGCTGGCGCCGGCGTTCGGTGCCGATGGCGAGCCGATGCGGGCCTTGCTGCCATTGCGGCCGGCACCGCAGCAGCCGGCCGCCGAGGGCGCATCGACGCAGCCGACGACGGTTGCCGAACCAGCGCCGCCGCCGCCGGAGGCCACCCCGCCGCCCCCGCCGCCCGAGCAGCCGCCCGAAGAACCGCTGCGCGGCGACACCGACGGTGCGCGCATGGCCAAGGATCCGATCGAGGTCGACAAGCACGCGATCGCGATGGTGCTGGTGATTGACCGGTCCGGCAGCATGGGCACCGAGGTCAAGGGCCGCACCAAGATGAGCTACGCGAAGACCAGCGCGCTGCGCACGGCGCTGGCGTTGGGCGAAGGCGACCAGGTCGCGCTGGTCACGTTCGGCAACAAGAGCGAGGGGCGGGTGGTCATGCCGCTGACCGACGCCACCGCGCGCGAAACGGTGCAGCGCGGCATCGAGCAACTGAGCTGGGCCAACGAA
>CAMAUH010000157.1 GCA_945861365.1 Candidatus Kuenenia stuttgartensis | reverse complement strand
CGCCAGCTCCGCGGTGATGCAGGATGGTCGCTCGGTCGCTTTGTTCGCGCGGGCTCCGGTCACGCCCGGGCATTGGTACGTGCTCGAGTTGGCGCTCGACCGGCCGTTTCCGGCGCTGCCGATGTGGAACGGCCTCGAGCCGTGGCTGCTGCAGCGGCCCGCTGCGCCGCAGATCGTGCTCGGTGATTGGCGCGGCACGCTGGGCCGTGGTGTGACCGGCGAACTCGGCAACGCGGGTGCGATCGCGGTGACGATCGAACTGCCGGCGCTGTCGGCCTTGCGCTCGTGCACGGCGCTGGCGCGCTGGCTGCTGGTCAGCGCCGATGGCGGAGAGATCGCCGCGCGCACCCCATCGGTGCCGATCCGGTTCTGAATGGCCGAGCGGTTACCGGAGCGACCTCGCTCGACTACAGTTCGTCGTCCCATGGGGCCCATCTCGCGAACGTTGCTCGGCATCGGTGTGCTCGCCAGTTCGCTGCTGGCGCACGGCGGCCAGTACCGCGGGCCCGGGGATCCGACGGTGCCGCCGCCCGGCGGTCGGGTGCCTGGTGGTCCGTCGACCGGCGGCCCCGCGAATCCCAGCGTCGGCGCACCGACCACGGGCTCGGGGCCGGCGATCACCGAGGAAGTGAGCTGGCAAGCATGGTGGGAGTTCAACAAGGACGAGTTCCTGCAGCTAGGCACGCTGGCGCAGAACGGCCCGACCACGGGTTCCGACGACTTCTATCTGGGGCCGCGCCGCACCGAGGTCGCCTTCGATGCGATGCAGCCGACGCTGCTCGATCTGCGCGAACGCATCGTGCCTGCACTCGTGCAGCTGATGGGGCGCGAGCGCAACCGCGACATCCAGAGCGCCTGCGCGATGGCGCTCGGCAAGATCGGTCTCGACGCGACCGGCATCGACATCACGCAGGTGCTGTGCGGGCTCGTCGCGCGCGACGACCAGGAAGTGCGTGAGACCGCGGTGCTGGCGATCGGCGTGGCCGCGCGCCCGCAGGCGTTGCCGGTGCTGCTGTCGCTGCTGCGCGACGACGCACAGGGACGCAAGCTCGCGGCGCGCAACGAGGTCGGCGATCGCACGCGCGCCTATGCGGCCTACGGGCTCGGCTTCCTGGCGCGGCGTTCCGAGGACTCTGCGGTGAAGGGCGAAGTGCACGACGCGCTGTTGGCGATCGTGCGCGACAAGACGATCCAGCATCGCGACCTGCGCAGCGCCGCGGTGTGCGGTCTCGGTCTGCTGATCGCCGAGCCGGAGCGTTCCGCGCACAAGCGGCTGGCGTGGCAGACGGTCGAGGAGCTGCTGGCGTGGTACCAGCTCGACCTCGGCCGCGGTGACGAAACGATCCAGGCGCAGGTGCCGGTCGCGATCGGGCGGCTGCTCGGCCGCGGCACGTCGCCGGTGCACGAGCACTGCAAGGAGCAGTTCGTCGTCGAGTTCTCGGCGACCAACCGGCGCAGCAACGCGATCCTGCAATCCGCGGCCCTCGCACTCGGCATGCTGTGCCAGCCGGCGGAGATGCACGCGAAGGACGCGGCGTTCTCGCATGGCTTGCGTCAGCACTACGAGCGCGGCGTCGACAAGCTGTCGCGCTACTACGCGCTGATGGCGCTGGGTCGCATCGGCGGCGAAGCGAACAAGCAGTGGCTGCTGCAGGCCTACACGCGCGGCCACAAGGCGACCGAACGGCCGTGGATCGTGCTGGCGATGGGTCTGATCGCGCAGGCGGCGGCGCGCACCGGCGACCCCGACGAAGCGTTGTCGCGCATGCTGATGGACGAGATGCCGCACGCGCCGAAGCAGGTGCCGCAGGCGGCCTACGCGGTCGCGATCGGCATGACGGGGGACCGCGCTGCCGTGGCGTTCCTGCTGCGCCATATGCGCGAGAACGAGCTGCAGGAACAGCTCTCCGGCTACACGTGCGTCGGGCTGGCGCTGCTCGGCGATCCGGTCGCCGCGCCGCTGCTGGCCGAGGTGATGGAGCGTTCGCAGCGGCGGCCGTTCCTGCTGCTGCAGGCCGCGGTCGGCCTCGGCCGCATCGGCGACAAGGTCGCGACGCAGCGCCTGCTCGACATGATGGCGCGCAGCGAGAGCGTCGTGGTGCTGGCGGCGATCGCGACGGCGATCGGCCAGATCGGCGACAAGCGCGCGATCGATCCGCTGATCGCCGTGACCAAGAACGACGAGGTCACCAAGCTGGCGCGCGCGTTCGCCGCGGCGGCCTTGGGCGGCGTCGGCGATCGCTCCGTGCTGCCGTGGAACGCGCCGCTCAGCCGCGACAGCAACTACGGCGCGCCGGTCGACACGCTGATGAACGGTTCGACCGGCGTGCTCGACATCCTGTGATGCCGAGCGGCGCCCGCGTCACTTGACCCAGAGGTCGTGCGCGTTGCTCAGCGCGAACAGGCCGTTGGCCGGGTTCGGCGTCAGCGCCAGCGCCTGCCAGCGCAGGATCAGGCCGCTGAAGCCGGCGGGCATCACCAGGCTGAAGTTGAAGCCGGTCGGCGGCAGCCCCGCGAACACCACGTAGCCATCGTCGTGGTCGAGGCGCAGACCGGCGATGCCGAGGTCGATCGGCGGGGCGGCCGGGCTGTGCACCTGCACGAAGAGGCCGCCGATGTGCGCGGCGTGGGCGCCGAGCGGGCTGGTCACCTGCAGGTTCATCGTCTCGCCGGCAGCGATGCCCTTGCCGCACGTCTCGTCGAGTGCGCTGTAGCCGACCTGCGACTTCAGCACCAGGTCCTCGTTGGTGCCCGGCAGGTTGCACCAGCGGGCCTTCGCCATCACTTCGGGCGTCGAGCCGCCGGTCGCCATGTAGGCGTCGAACAGGTCCTGGCCGGCTGTGGCGAGGAACGGGCTGGTGCCCGGGTTCGCGAGCCGCAGGAACTGCACGTACTCCCAGCTGGAGGTCTGGTAGAGCAGTTCGATGTCGGCGCGCGTCGCACCGGCCGGCGGCGCCAGCGCGACGTCGTCGAAGTGGTTGTAGACGCCGCCCGGCGCCGGATTGCCGTACTGGGTGGCCGGCGTCGGCACGCAGTTGCGCGTGGTCGCTTCGTTGCGATCCATGCGGTACGGCGGGATGCGGTCGTCGTGCAGGATCTTGTTGTTCAGCACGAAGTGGAACGACTCGTGCGTGCTGCCAGGCGCCTGCGCGGCGAGGGCCGCGAGCGTCATCGTCGGCGCGCCGGTCACGCGATCGAACGACAGCGGCGTGTTCGGGTCGACGCCCTGCATCAGCAGCGCGATCGCCCAGTCCTGTGTCAGGCCCTGTTCGACCTGGTAGACGTAGGCGTTGGGGTCCGTGATCGAGTTGACGGTGTAGTTGGTGCCGTTGACGGTCGTCGTGAACGAGCCGTAGGTGCCGTCTTCGCGCAGCAGGTTGTTCTGCTCATCGCGCCAGCGCGTGCGCAGCCACATGCGGCGGCCTTCCGGGTACCCGCTGATCAGCTTGTGGCCGGTCAGGTTGGTCACGCGCAGCGTGTTGCCGGTGAGGTCCAGCGCGCCGGCGCGTTGCAGCGAAGCTCGCGCGCGCAGCACACCGCGATCCATCGCCAGCGACATCACCGGCGTGATGCCCTTGCCCAGGCGCAGCCGGCTCGGCACCTGCGAGTCGAGCCACTTGATCGCGTTCGGCACCCAGGTGTTGCCGCCCGTCAGGTCGTGCAGCGGCTGGTCGTAGCGCAGCGGCGCGATGCCGAAGGCCGCGCCTTCCCCGATCACGGACTCCATGTGGCAGGCCTGGCAGCTGAAGAATCGGGTCGTGTTGTCTTCGTAGTTGCCGCCGGTCCCGGACAGCATCGACTGGTCGCGGGCCCGCTTGATGGCACCGCGCTTCAGGTCGTTGGGCAGCGTCGCGTAGGCGCTGACCGGCGTCGTCGACAGCGCGCTCGACTTGTGCTCGCTGTAGGTGCGTTCGACGACGCCGTACTTGTAGGGAGCGTTGAGGAACGCGGCCTTGCCGGTGACCGGGCTGCCGGACACGCCGCTGAACTGGCCGGGCGCGAGCGGGGTCAGCGCGCCGTTGTTGGGCGCGAGGTCGCCAGTGACCGGGTTGCTGACGTCGTGGCACGTGCCGCAGAAGTCGGGCGAACGGTGGAACAGCGACTGCGCCCAGCTGTGGCCGGCGGTGGCGTTGTTGTAGGGGCCGTAGCGCGTCGAGTTGCCAGCCAGCACCTGCATGCCGCTGCCGTAGAAGCCTTCCGGCGTCGGGCCGCCGCTGTTGGCCACGTACGGCGCCGTCTGCTGGCCCGGGTGCTCCTGGCCGTTCGGGTTCACCATGTTGTGGCACACGGCGCACTCGATGCCGTTGCTGTCGATCGAGGAGCTCAGCAGGGAGCCATCGGTGGCGTTGTTGACGCGCCCTTCGTGCCAGCCGCGCGGTGAGTGGCAGTGCAGGCAGTAGAAGCCGGCACCGGGGATGTCGCCTTCGGCGACGGCCATCGCCGCCCAGAACACGGGGTCGCGGCCCGCCTGCGCCATCATGCTGCCCATCCAGTTCTCGACCGGCTCGACCGCCTGGTTGTAGTAACCGTGGCAGCCGTCGCAGTTCTGCAGGGCTCCGAGCAGCGGCGCCTGCTGCGGTTGCGTGCCGGGTTGCTGCAGGTCGGTGCTGACGATGAAGAGCGGGGCGTTGGTCAGCAGCAGCGCCAACGAAACGCTGCCGAACGCGAGGGAGGAGGTCGTGATGCGCATCGAGATCGGTGGCCGGGCAGGGGCGGGTCACCCAGCCTAGCGACAGAGTACGGCATGGGGGAGGTGCGGGGCGGTTGGCGTAGGGTCCGCGCGACTCTTCACGATGGCATCGGTCCCATGCTGATACGCCGCGCAGTCACGGCGGCGGAGCTGCGGCAGCTTCTCCCTGAGCTCGCCCCGCGGTCAGGCGCGCTGCAGCATCGCCAACAGCTCCACGTGCTCCGTGTGCGGGAACAGGTCGCACAGGCGCATCGCCGTCAGCTTGAAGCCGCGCGCGGTCAGCGCGGTGAGGTCGCGCGCCAGCGAGTCCGCGGCGCAGGCGACGTAGAGCAGGCGCTTGGGCTTCGCGGCCAGCACGCGCTTCACGCCCGCTTCGCCGAGACCGCTGCGGGGCGGATCGACGACCAGCAGGTCGGGTTCGTTCTTGAACTTCGCGTTGGTGAACTGCGCCTCGAGCACGTCGACGTTGGTCAGCCCGTTGGCGGTGACGTTGTGGGTCGCGTCGCGGCACGCGGCGGCGTTGTCCTCGACGATCGTCACCTTCGCGGCGCCGGCCTTGGCGAGCCGCAGGCCGAACGCACCGACGCCGCCGTAGCCGTCGACGACGCGCTGGTCGCGCACGTCGCCGCACATCTTCAAGCCCGGCGCGTACAGCAGCGTCGGCGCGCCGACGTGCACCTGGTAGAAGCTGCCGGCGCTGATGCGGAACTGCAGACCGTCGCGGCGATCGACGACATGGTCGCGGCCGCGCAGCGGCACGTTGCGATCGGCGAGCAGGAACTCGTCGTCGCGGTCGCTGATGCCGTGCACGACGCCGACCAGTTCGCGTTCGTGGCGGATCTGCGGCAGCGCCGCGGCTGCCTTCATCACCGCATCGGCGAACGCCTGCCCCTGCGGGAACGCACCGGGCCGCGTGATGATGCTGGCGACCACTTCGCCGGTGCCGCCGGCCAGGCGCGCGGCGATCGCCTTCACGGTGCCGCGCTTGCCGCGCGGCTCGTACGGCTCGAGGCGCAGTTCGCGTAGCACGCGTTCCATCGCGAGACCGAGCTCGGTCAGCCACACGTCCTGCGTGCGGCATTCTTCGATGCGCACGACGTGGTGGCTGTGGAACTCGTAGATGCCGACCATCGGGATGCCGTTGCGGTCGGCGCGCACCGGATACAGCAGCCGCGTGCGGAAGTGGCGCGGCGACTGCGGCGGCGTCTCGAACTCGATGCGCAGGCCGCCGAGCACCGGCGCCAGCAGCGCTTCGGCCGCCGCGACCTTGTCGTGCAGCTGCCAGGCGATCGGCTGGTCGAGCAGCGAGCAGCCGCCGCAGGTGCCGAAGTGGCGACAGTGCGGCGTGGCGTCGGAGCGGGGTGCGGGTTGGCTGGCGGGCGGTGGGCGGCGGGTCACGGGGGCGCGGACTCTACGGGCTGCGCCGGCGGGTTCGCCGTTCCATGGTTCGTTCCCCGTTCTCGGCCTCGCCACGGCCAATGACCTTGTATTTAACCAATTGGTTATCTACAACGCGCCCATGCCCGCCGTCGCCGACCCGCTCAGCACCACGCTCGCCGCCGTCGCCGATCCGACACGGCGCGCGATCCTCGCGCGGCTGCGCCACGGCGACGCCACCGTGCTCGAACTCGCGGCGCCGTTCTCGATGTCGGTGCCAGCGATCAGCAAGCACCTGAAGGTGCTCGAGCGCGCCGGTCTGCTGACACGCAGCCGGCAGGCGCAGTTCCGGCCGTGCACGCTGCAGCCGCAGGCGCTGCGCGAGGTCGCCGACTGGATCGAGAGCTACCGCGCCCTGTGGGAGGCGCGCCTCGATCGCATGGAGGCCTACCTCGACGAACTGCAGCGGCAGACGCCCGCACCCGCGAGCAAGCCGCACAAGAAGGCGAAGGGCAAACGCGCGTAGCGCCTTCGCTGCTGCATCTACTCCCTCACCAACCGTCGCAACGAACCGAAACCGTCCATGAGCCAGCAGTCCGCCGAAGTCCCCGCCGACCGCGTGATCGTCACGACCCGCATCGTCAACGCGCCGCGCGAGCTGGTGTGGACGGTGTGGACCGACCCGCAGCATCTCGGCAAGTGGTGGGGCCCGGCCGGCTTCACGACGACGACCGAAGCGATCGACGTGAAGGTCGGCGGCCAGTGGCGCTTCGTCATGCACGGGCCCGACGGCCGCGACTACAAGAACCTGATCACGTTCGTCGAGGTGCAGGCGCCGTCGCGGCTCGTCTACAAGCACGGCGGCGAGGTCGACCTCGAGCCCGTCGACTTCCAGCAGACGGTGACGTTCGAGCCGCTGCCCGGCGAACCGGGCCGCACGCAGGTGACGATGCGCGCGGTGTTCTCGTCGGCGAAGGCGAAGGACTTCGTGGTCCGCGAATACAACGCGGTCGAAGGTGGCAAGCAGCACCTGGCGCGCCTGTCCGAACTGGTCGAAGCGCTCGCCGCCGCACCCGCGGTGGGCAGCCAACCGTTCGTGCTGCAGCGCGTGGTCAAGGCGCCGCGAGAGCTGGTGTGGAAGGTGTGGACGCAGCGCGAACACCTCGCGCAGTGGTTCGGGCCGAAGGGCTGCACGCTGACGGTGCCGCCGTTCGAGCTGCGCGCCGGGGCGACCATGCTCTACACGATGGCGTGGGCCGGCCACGGCGAGATGCACGGCAAGTGGGTGTTCCGCACGATCCTGGCGCCGGAACGGCTCGAGTTCATGACGTCGTTCGCCGACGCGCAGGGCAACACGATCCGCGCGCCGTTCGCGGGCACCTGGCCGCTCGAGATGCTGTCGGTGGTGACATTCGATTCGCACGCCGGCAAGGGGCATGGAACGGTGATCACGCTGCGTTCGAGTGCGTTCCGCGCCGATGCGGCGGAGCAGCGCACGTTCGACGATGGGCACGAGTCGATGCGCGGCGGTTGGGGCGGCACGTTCGAGCAGCTCGAGGCGTACCTGGCGACGTTGGGCTGAGCACCAGCCTCAAGCCGAGGCACCGGGACCGTCGAAGAACCCGACACGGCGCACCCCCGCGCCGCGTCCTTCGACGACGGAGTCCCGCCTTGCGACCGTTCCCCAGCGCCGCGTTCCTTCCCTTGCTGCTGATGGCCTGCTCCGCGACCGGGGTCGGCGACGGCACCGCGATGCCCGTGGATGCCGCGGCGCCGCTCGGGGAGACCGCGACGCCAAGGTCGACGCCGCGCACGGCGGTGCCGGCTTCGACACTGCGCAGCGACGCGTCGGCGCGCAGCCTGCTCACCGCCGCCATCGCGGTGCACGAACACCAGCGGCGCGTCGCCATCGAGAACCTCGCGAACGTCGACACGTGCGGGTTCAAGCGGCGCGTGGCGGTCACGAGCACGCAGCCGATCACCGCGGCAGACGGTCAGGTGCATCTCGCACCGACGGTGCTCGGCAGCACGCCGGTGATCCAGGTGGGAGCGATCGAGACCACGGGCCGCACCCTGGACGTCGCGATCGACGGCGACGGCTTCTTCGCGGTCCAGCAACTCGATGGCAGCACCCGCTACACGCGTGATGGGCGCTTCGGCACCAATGCGGACAGCAAGCTCGTCACCATGTCGGGTCGGGTCGTGCTGCCGGAGATCACGTTCCCGCAGGACGCGTTGGACACCACGATTGCGCCGGATGGCAGCATCACGGTGCGCACCGCCGGTAGCCCCGACACCACATGCCTGCTGGGGACACTGACCCTGCATCGCTTCGTCAATCCGGCGGGACTGCGGCCGGAGGGCAACCTGTTGGCGCCGAACGAGGCGTCGGGCAACCCGATCACCAACAACCCGGGAACCACCGGCCTCGGCCTGCTGCGGCAACGTTGCCTGGAACGTTCCACGGTGCAGACCGGCCAGGAGCTACAGGCGCTGCGCACCGCCGAGCAGCATCTGCAGTCGCTGTACGCGGCCCTCGAGCAGTGCGGCGTGGATTGGCCGTGAAGTAGCTGCGGAGCTGCTTCGGTCGTTGCCGCGGCGCGGTAGGTTGGCGCCATGTGGTCCGTCACCGCGCTCGTCCTCGCGTTCGTCCCGCAAGCGCCCGCGCCCTCACCGGCCACCCCGCCGCGCGAC
>CAMAUH010000156.1 GCA_945861365.1 Candidatus Kuenenia stuttgartensis | reverse complement strand
AGCAGCAACTGCTCGCGCTGCGCCTCCGGGCGCATGGCGCTGCTGTCGAGGTGGCTCTTGTCGACGCGCCAGCTGCGGAACAGCACCAGGTGGCCGAACCCCAGTGCCGCGGCGTGGGCATACATGCGCAGCAGCACCTTCGGGCGCGGCACGGCCAGCAGCAGCACGTCGGTGCCCGCGGTGCCCGGGCGTTCGCAGCGCATCGACACGACCACGCGTTCGGCATCGACTTCGAGCACGGTCGCGGTGCCGAGGTCGCCGTCGACGATGCCGGCGCGCAGCGATTGGCCGGGCTCGACCCCGAGCACGTCGCGCGCGTGGTCGGCGCGGCGTCCGCGCAGCACTGCGGTGCCGGCGGCATCGAGTTCGCTGGCGTGCAGCAGCAGGAAGTTCACGCGGGCGAGCCTACCGGCGGCCGTTGCCGGGCACGACGGGGCACCCTGCGCTTGTCAGCCGCGGGTCGCAGCACCTAGCATCAGCACCCTGATGACCGCTCCCCGACTGGACGACGTGCCGTTGCTGCCCCGCCCGAGTCGTCTGCGGCGCCTGAAGGAGGTGCCGGTGCTGCCGAGCCTGATCACGCTCGGCAACCTGTTCTTCGGGTTCCTGGCCCTCGCCAAGGTCGCCGACGCGTTGCGCCTGGCCGCGCCCGGGGCGCAGTTCTCGGCGGCGGTCGGCTACTTCGAACTCGCTGCGGTGTTGGTGTTCGTGGCGATGGTGTTCGATGCGTTGGATGGCCGCGTCGCGCGCATGACCGGGCAGACGACCCCGTTCGGGGCGCAGCTCGACAGCATGGCCGACATGGTGACCTTCGGCGTCGTGCCGGCATTCCTCGGCAAGGTGCTGGTGGACTGGCACGCCCAGGTCGACACCAACCGGCTGCTGCCGCTGCAGCCGAAGCTCTTCTACAGCGCTGCCGCGGTGTACGTCTGCTGTGCCGCGCTGCGCCTCGCGCGGTTCAATGTCGAGACGGGGTCCGACGAGGAAGACCACCGCGAGTTCAAGGGCCTGCCGTCGCCGGCGGCCGCCGCGGTCGTCTGCTCGCTGATCGCGCTGTTCTGCACGCGCGACGACAAGACGGCCGAGTTGGGCCAGCTGCTGTTCGCGCCGCGGCACTTCGACTGGATCGTCATGGCGATGCCGGTCGTGCTGGTCGTCTGCGGCCTGCTGATGGTCAGCCGGGTGCCGTTCCCGCACGCGCTGAGCGCGTTGATGCGCAAGCGCCGCAGCTTGCCGATGGTCGCGGCCCTGCTGGTGCTGTTCGTTGTCGCGGCGGTCGAATGGCAGCTGGCGCTGGCGTTCTGCAGCCTCGGCTACGTGGTGTTCGGCGTGCTGCTGGCGATCTTCCGCCTGGTCGTGCGCCGGCGCCTCGACGACGACGATGACGGCGACACCGACTTCCCGGCGCGCTCGCTGCCGAGCCGCAACTGATCCCGTGGCTGGCCGCATCGTGCTGATCGGGTTGGGCAGCAACGTCGGCGACCGCGCCGAGCACTTGCGCGTCGCACTGCAGCGCCTCGGCAGCGTGCCGGGCATCGCCGTGGTGCGGGCTTCCGCGGTCGTCGAGTCGGAACTGGTCGGCGATGGTCCGGCGCAGGGCAAGTTCCTGAACGCGGTCGCCGAACTGCGCACGAACTGGCCGGCGGTGGCGCTGCTGGCCCTGTGCGGCGAACTGGAGACCATGGCTGGCCGCGTGCGGCCGGCGCCGCGCAATCACCCGCGGCCGCTCGACCTCGACCTGCTGTTCGACGGCGACCTGCACATCGACAGCCGCGAGCTGGTGCTGCCGCATCCGCGCTGGCACGAGCGGGAGTTCGTCTGCGGACCGCTGCGCGAACTCGGCTACGACCTCGCGGCGCTGCCGAAGGTCGAGCGCCCGGCAGTCATCGAGTCGCCGGTGGCGATGGCGGCGCAGTGCTCGCGCTGGCTCGCCGGTGGCTGTGTCGTGGGGCTGGTGCCGACGATGGGCAGCCTGCATCGCGGGCACGCGAGCCTGATGGAATTGGCGCGGCAGGAATGCGACCGCGTGGTGGCGACGATCTTCGTCAACCCGCTGCAGTTCGGCCCGGGCGAGGACTTCGCCGCCTATCCGCGCGACCTCACGGGCGACGTGCGGTTGTGCAAGCAGGCCGGCGTCGATGCCGTCTTCGCGCCGACCGTGGCGCAGATGTACGACCCGGAGTTCTGCAGCCAGGTCGCGGTCGGCCCCGCCGCGGCGACGATGGAAGGTGCCCTGCGGCCCGGCCACTTCGCGGGTGTCGCCACGGTGGTCGCGCGGCTGTTCGCGCTGGCGCGCCCGCAACGCGCCTACTTCGGTGAGAAGGATGCGCAGCAGCTCGCGGTGATCCGCCGCATGCAGAAGGACCTCGGCTTCCCGCTGCAGGTCGTCGGCTGCCCGATCGTCCGGGAGACGGATGGACTGGCCATGTCGAGCCGCAACGTCTACCTCAGCGCCGAGGACCGCGCTGCCAGCACGGTGCTGTCGCGCGCTTTGGCGAGTGCGCAGTTCGCGTGGCAGCAAGGCGAGCGGGATCGCGACCGGTTGTTGGCGCGGGCGCGCGTGGTGATGGCGGCGGAGCCGCGGGCCCAGGTCGACTACATCGAACTGCGCCGCGACGTGGATCTCGCCGAGCTGCCGGCGGGGCCCGTGGCCGACGTGCGCATGCTGATCGCGGCGCGCTTCGCCGGCGGGGTGCGCCCCGTCCGGCTGCTCGACAACGCCCGGCTCGGCGCCGGTAGCTGGTCGTGAACGCGGCCATCACCTTGCCGGCGCGGGCGAAGCTGAACTTGTCGCTGCGCATCGTCGGTCGTCGCGCCGATGGCTACCACCTGCTGGAGACGCTGTTCCACGCGATCGAACTGCACGACGACGTCGCGCTGGCGTTGGCGACGCACGACATCGCACTGACGGTCACCGCGGCGAGTCCCGAGCTCAACATCGCGCCGGGGCCCGACAACCTGGTCCATCGCGCGCTGCAGCGCTTCGCCGCGGCGGTCGGCTATCGCGGTGGCTTCGCGGCGCATCTGCACAAGCGCATCCCGCACGGGGGTGGGCTCGGCGGGGGCAGCAGCGACGCCGCGGCCGCATTGCGCCTCGCCAACGAACTGCTGCACTCGCCGCTGTCGCCGACGGAACTCGCTGAGCTCGCGCTGGGGCTCGGCGCCGACGTGCCCTTCTTCCTGGTCGGCGGTAGCCAATGGGGACGCGGCGTCGGCGAGCAACTCACACCGGCGACCGTGGCGCCGATGCACTTCACGTTGGTGCTGCCGCCATTCGGTTGCCCGACGGTCGACGTGTACAAATCCTTTGCTGCCGTGTGGAAGGGCGGTGCGGACACGGCTACCCTGCACTCCATTACGGTTCCCGATACCGGGGATTCCGCAGTGCGCATCGCTTTCCACAACGACTTGTTGCCAGCTGCGGAACGGGTTCGCCCGGCGTTGGCGCAGTTGCGCCAGCAGATCGCGGGGCTCGGTTACCCCGAAGTGGCGATGACAGGGAGCGGTTCGACGTTGTTCCTCGCGCACGTCGATGCCGAGGCTCAGCAGCGTTGCGCCAGTGCATTGCGGCCCTTGGGGCAGCAGGGCATACGCCTGATGGCAACCGTGTCAGCTGCGCCCGGTATGGACGTGACGCGACCTTCGGACAGGCTGGGGGATCGCGTGTAGGGGGCAAGGCGGGGTGGTGTCGACCAGGGAGGTCGTGATGCAGGGCGAGAACAACTCAGGTCAGGTCGGGCCGCATTTTCGAATCACGGAAGTGCGCATCAAGCTGACAGAGGATCCACGCAACAAGCTGCGTGCGTACGCCAGCGTGACCATCGACGACGCCTTCGTGGTGCGGGACCTGAAGATCATCGACGGCAGCAAGGGGCCGTTCGTCGCGATGCCCAGCCGCAAGCTCGCGGACCACTGCCGGGGGTGCCACCACAAGAACCACCTGCGCGCGGCCTACTGCAACCAGTGTGGCGCCAAGCTCGATCCGGATCGGGCGCCGCGCGATGCCCGCGGCCGCGCGCGCCTGCATGCGGACCTCGCGCACCCGATCAACAGCACGACGCGCATCGAGATGCACAAGGCGGTCGTGCGTGCCTACGTCGAAGAGGCCGAAGCGGCGCGCGCTGCGGGTGAGGCCTACCGACCGAAGGACTTCGACGATCTCGACGACCTGAACGAATCGCTCGACGCCGAGTACGTCGACGAACTGGAGCGGCGCCAGGAAGAGCGGGAGCGCCGCCGCCGCGACGCTGTCGCGCCACCGCCCCCGCCGCCGCAGGAGCTGGCGGGCGGCGCGCCGTGAACTGGTCGCTGCGGTCGCCCGCTCGTTCGGCGTAGGATCCGCGCGTGGCCCTGCGCATCGTCATCGTGGGTCCGGGGCGCGTCGGCACGGCCTGCGGGATCCGTCTGCGGCAGAACGGTGCCGACCTGCTCGGCTTCGTCGGCCGCCATGCCGAACGGACCGCCGCGGCGGTGCGCACCGTCGGTGCTGGTGCCGTGTTGCCGCCCGCTGCCGTCGCGCGCGCGCACGTGGTGCTGTTCGCGGTCGCCGACCCGGACCTGGCCGCCGCGATCGCGGCCATGCGTGAGATGGCGCCGGTTCGGCGCTGCAGCCTGTGGGTGCACACGAGCGGTCGGTACGACCATTCGGTGTTCGGCGATCTCGGCGAGCGCCGGGTCGGTTGCCTGCACCCCGTGGCGCCGTTCGCCGATGCGGTGTCGGGTGCTGCGGCGATGGTCGGCGCGCCGGGTGTCTACTGTGGCGAACCGCGCGCGCTGCGGTTGCTGCATCGTCTGTGCGAACTGCTGGACCTGCAGCCGGTGCCGGTCGGCGCGCTCGATCGCGGCCTCTACCACGCCGCTTGTGCGCTGGCTGCGAACGGACTCACCGCGCTGTGGGACATCGTCGAGCGCGCCTTCGCCGCCGCTGGCTTGGACAGCTCTGCTACCCAGTTGCTGGCGCGCGAACTGATGCAGCGGGCGATGGCCGAGTGCGCCGCCCGCGGTGCGGTGGCGGCGCTGTCGGGGCCGGTGCGGCGCGGCGATGCCGCGACGGTCGCTCTGCATCGGCAGCGGTTGCATGGCGCGCTGCCGGCGGCCGAGCAGGCCTACACCGGCCTGATGCAGGTCGCGCTCGAGTTGAGCCGCCGTGCCGGGTTGCCGGCGGCGGCCGCGGAACCGGTCGCGCGCGCGCTGGCGGACATCGTGCCGCCGCGCTGACGCCATCGGCGGCCCCGCCGCCAGTGCACCGTTGCCCTCGCGGGGCGTGGCGGCCACGCTTGCGCCGCGAATATGGCCCGCATCATCGCCAGCGTGTTCGCGACGTCGCGCGAACAGGTCCGCCGCATGGCCAGCAAGGCCGCGATGGCGGGCGCCGACTGGCTCGAACTGCGCCTCGATCGCTGGACCGCCGCCCAGGATCTCGCCGGCGCGATCGCGAGCTGCCGCTTGCCGGTGCTGGTCGCCTGCCGCACGCCGGAGGCCGGTGGCAGTTTCCGCGGCACGCTCGGCGAGCGACGCGAACTGCTGAACCACGCGCTGGAGGCCGGCGCCGTCGGCATCGATCTCGAAGGCGACGAGGCCTGGTCGCCGCCATCGGGCCGAACCCGCCTGAAGCTGCGCATCCGTTCGTTCCACAGCTTCACCGGCGTGCCGAAGGAGCTGGCGGCGATCCGCGATGCCCTGCACGCGCAGCCCGGCACGGTCGCCAAGATCGTCGTCACCGCGCACGACATCGCCGATGCCGCACCGGTGTTCGAACTGCTCGCCAACACCGACCAGCGCAGCATGCCGACGATCGCCTTCGCGATGGGGCGCACTTCGGGGCCGTTGCGGGTGTTGTCCGCGGTGCTCGGCTCGCCCTACGTCTATGGCTGCATCGAGCCGGGGGAAGAGACCGCCGCGGGCCAGTTGCCGGTCGCCATGCTGGCGGGCCTGTATCGGGTGCAATCGCTGGGGCCACAGACGGCGTTGTTCGGGTTGCTCGGCAATCCGGCGCTGCAATCGCTCGGGCCCTGGTTGCACAACCGCGCGTTCCGCCGGCTCGCCATCGACGCGGTGTACCTGCCGTTCGAGACGTCGCGGCCCGAAGCGGTGTTGGCGATGCTGCCCAAGCGCCTGTTGCGCGGGCTGTCGGTGACGGCTCCATGGAAGGGCACGATGGCGTCGGTCTGCCATCGGCTCGGCGACGACGCGGTGGCCACCGGCGTCGTCAACACGGTGATCGCCGAAGCGCACGGCTTGCTGGCGGGCCACAACACCGATGTCGCTGGCGTGCGCGCGGCGTTGGCCGGCGCCGGTGTCCGCGCCGGACCGGGGCGCGCCGTCGTGCTCGGCACCGGTGGGGCGGCGCGGGCCGGCGCGATCGCGCTGCAACAACTCGGTTTCCAGGTCGCGATGCTCGGCCGTTCGTTGGATGGCGTTCGCGAGTTCGGGCGCGTGCACGGCGTGCAGTTGGGCAGCCTGTCCGAGCGCGTGCTGACGGAGTTGGCGCCGGAAGTGCTGGTGCAGGCGACCCCGGTCGGCAGCCTCGATCGGGAACCCGGGGAGCGGCTGCTGCCGGGCTACCGGCCACCGGCGGGCACCGTGGTGCTCGACATGGTCTACCAGCCGCGTTGGACCCGCCTGCTGCTCGATGCCGCCGCCGCGGGCTGCCGGGTCGTGCCCGGCGTCGAGATGTTCCTCGGCCAGGCGCAGGCGCAGGTGCGTTGGTTCACCGGCACGGAACTGCCGATCGCGGTGTTGCGCACGTTGCTGGCGGGCACTGCTGCTGGTGCTGGCGATCCGCCCATGCTGCCGTCCTAGCCACGACGTCAGGGCCCGTCGCGCGACCTTCTTCCGCTTGCCGGTGGTGTAGAAGGTCGACTGTTCGTTCGAGTCGGCCTGCCCGCGCGCGATGCCGCGCGACCTGCCATGCCGCTGTGTTCCGGAGCCACCGCCACGACCTGCAATCCTGGTGCACAACCGCTGGCGGGGTGCGGGCTCGGGCTCGCTATCCTGCCCTCGCTCATGGAACCGACTGAAGACGACCTCGAACGCGAACTGCGCGCTGGCGACGACACCTGCATGGCGCCGCTGATCGAGCGCTACCGGGAACGGCTCGCGCGCATGGTGCACTTCCGGCTCGACCCGCGGCTGGTCGGGCGCCTCGATGCGGAGGACGTGTTGCAGGAGGTGTGGATCGAAGCCGGCAAGCGCCTGCAGGCCTTCCGCGACGACGACAAGCCGTTCCTCGTGTGGATCCGCCTGATCACGCAGCAGACGATGATCGACCTGCACAGGAAGCACCTCGGCGCCAAGATGCGTTCGGCCGGCCGCGAGGTCGGCGCGCCGGCGAGCGGCACGCTGTCGGGCTTCTTCGTCGCGCACGTGACGTCACCGAGCGGTGCGGTGATGCGTGAGGAGCTGCGCGAGAAGATCGAGCAGGCTCTCGCCAGCATGGACGAGATCGACCGCGAGGTGCTGCTGCTGCGCCACTTCGAGGAGCTGTCCAACAAGGAGGCCGCCACCGTGCTCGGCATCCAGGAGAACGCGGCCAGCAACCGCTACGTGCGCGCGCTCGGCCGCCTGAAGGGCTATCTCGGCGATCTGGGCATCGCATGAGCAGCGCTGACGGTTCGACCGAACGCGATCCGCTCGACCTGCTCAGCGAGCAGTTCCTGCAGCGGCGTCGCGCCGGCGAAGACCTGTCGGTGGAAGCGTTCGCGGTGCAGCATCCGCCGCACGAGGCCGCCTTGCGCGACCTGCTGCCGACGCTGCTGGCGCTCGAGCGGGCCCGGCGGGATCGCGCCTCGTCGGGCAGCGGCCAGCGGCGAGCCAGCGTGCCGCGGCTCGAGCGGCTCGGCGACTTCCGCATCGTCGGTGAGATCGGGCGCGGCGGCATGGGCGTGGTGTTCGAAGCGATGCAGGAGTCACTCGGCCGGCGGGTGGCGTTGAAGGTGTTGCCGCAGTCGGCGCTGCTGACCGGCAACCAGCTCGAACGCTTCCAGCGCGAGGCGCAGATCGCCGCGCGTTTGCACCACAGCAACATCGTGCCGGTGTTCGGCAGCGGCGAGAGCGATGGCTACCACTGGTACGCGATGCAGTTCATCGCCGGGCAGAGCCTCGACCAGTGGCGCCAGGCGGAACGGCAGCCGCTGCCGGCGGGCAGCGGGGCCTGGAGCAACCGCGGTCGCTTCCTCGCGCGCATCGGCGTGCAGGCCGCGAGCGCGCTGCATTACGCGCACGGGCTCGGCACGCTGCACCGCGACATCAAGCCGGCGAACCTGCTGCTCGAGAACGTCGACCACCTGTGGGTGACGGACTTCGGTCTCGCCAAGGCGCTCGAAGGCGACGGCATCACGCTGACCGGCGACCTGGTCGGCACGCTGCAGTACATGGCGCCGGAGCAGTTCGCCGGCCAATACGACGTGCGCAGCGAGGTGTACGCGCTCGGCGTCACGCTGTACGAACTGCTGGCCCTGCGGCCCGCGTTCGTCGGCAGCTCGCGCAGCGAGTTGATGGAACGCATCCGCGCCCAGCGACCCGAGCCGCTGCGCCGCGCCTGCCCCGACATCGCCGAGGACCTGGTGGTCATCATCGAGAAGGCGATGGCCCGCGATCCGGCGGATCGCTACCGCGATGCCGACGCGTTCCGTCGCGACCTGCAGGCGTTCCTCGACGACCAACCGATCGCGGCGCGGCGGTTGTCTTCGGCGGCCATCGCGTTGCGTTGGTGCCGCCGCAACCGCGGCATGGCGGCGCTGGCGCTCAGCACGGCGCTGGCGGTGGTGATCGCCGCCGCGACCGGTTGGATCGGCTACGGCATGACCAACGAAGCGCTGCGGCAGGCCGATGTG
>CAMAUH010000155.1 GCA_945861365.1 Candidatus Kuenenia stuttgartensis | reverse complement strand
CCGATGTTGACCGGCGCCGACAGTTCGGCGAGCTGGTCGATGCGCAGCGTGCGGTCCGAGACGCGGCCACCGGGCGTCAGGTCGTCGTAGTTGCTGCGGCGCTGGCCGGCATTGGTCTCGATGTCGACGACGATCGGCGTGCGCCACGGCGTCTCGCCGATCGGTTGCGCCAACCACTGGTAGGTGGCGACCGGTTCTTCCTCGATGAACTTGTCCGCCAGCGCGCGGTCGTCTCGGTAGCTGAAGTCGTTGAGGTTGAAGCGCGTGCCCAGCGTGAACAGCCGGTTGCCGTTGGCGTGGTGCAGGTAGGTGCTCGTCTCGGGCACTTCCTCCGTGCGGAACGAGCCACCGTAGAACTCGGACCACACCGACGGGTCCGTCATCTGGTAGGCGACGAGGTCGAGCGTCGTCTTCTCGCCGAAGAGCACGCGGTTCTGCGTGCGGATCAACCCGCGGTTCTCGGTGTCGATCACGCTGCCGCCGCGGTCGCGCACGATCTCGCGGATGTTGACGCCGTGGTCGTCGAGGAAGAACGCTTCCGTGCTGCCGCGGTAGAGGTCCTTGGCCTCGTAGTTCAGCACGCCGTCCACCGGCACGCCGCGCTTCTCGATCCAGTTGACGCCGAGTTCCCAGTCGCCGCGGAACTCGTTCGCCGGCCGGCCGGTCAGCCATTCGTGCAGTGCGCCGCCGGTCTTGTTCCAGTTCTGGCCGAAGCCGACGCCGGCCTGCATGCCGAGGCGGTTGCTGTAGCCGATGCGCGCGCGTTTCAGCGGGAACTCGCTCTGGCTGCCCGAGAACACACTGGTGTTCGGCAACGGCAGCAGCGTGGTGCCGCCGATCTGCAGCGTGGCGCCGCGCGACACGATCTCGAACTCGTTCTCGTGCTCGATGATCTCGGCGTCGTCGATGACGAGGCCCGAGTGCGGGTCGGCGGCGGTGCAGTTGGTCAGCGTCAGGTCGCGGCCGGTCCAGCGCCGCCCCTGCTTGGTCAGGCGCGGCGCACGCACGACCGTCACCTGCGACTTCAGGCCGGTGCCGGTGATGTAGCGCACCTCGGCGTTCTCGATCACGACGCGGTCGTCGATGGGCGAGATCCACATGCGTTCGCAGCGGACCACCTCGATGCCCTCGCGAACGACGATGACATCGCCCTCGCAGTAGATGTAGCGCAGCAGATCGAGCGCCTTGTCGGCGACCGGCGAGTCCTGCAAGCCCTCGCTGCGGCCGAGCGAGCGCAGCGTGCCTTCCAGGCGGGCCCGGATCTGCTCGTTGCTCAACCGGCGCCGCGGATCGGGATCCTGCAGTCCTCGCCGCGGCAGGCCACTGCCCTGCTTGCCGTTGGTCGCGGCGCGCCACGCGTCGAGATCGAGCAGCAGCAGCGCATTGCTGCCGCGGATCTCGATCTGCATCGAGGCGAGCTCGAGCTTGAAGCCCCCGTACAGGTGCACTTCGTAGTACTCGTCGCGCTCGATCGTGTGCATCGAGCCCTGTTTGATCAGGTCCAGCAGCTGGGGCGCCTGCTGGCCGATCTCGTCGGGTATGGGATCCTGCGCCATCGCGACCGCTGCTACCGCAGCGAACGCGACGAGGCCGACGGCGGATCTCTGCAGCCGGGCGTCGATCACCGCGACGCCTCCACCGGCGGCTGGCTGCGCGTGCCGCGGCCGCGGTGCGTGCGCACCGCGTAGGTCATGTAGTCGACTTCGATGTGCGGCGACTGCCACGTCATCGTGTTCGGCAACGTCACCGTCGCACCCGCCGGGTCGTCGGCGATGGCGAGGTTGCGCAGCAGGTCGATCTCGAGCTTCTGCGAGGTCGCCGACAGGCGCGGCCAATCGAGCTGCACGCCTTGCGCGACCACGCGCGCGACATCGCCGTTGGACAAGCGCAGCAGCTGCAGTTCACGCGCATCGATGTGCATGCCGTCGGCCAGCACCGCGCCGTTGTCGTCGAGACTGTCGATCACCACCGGACCGAGGAACACGATCGCCTCGGGGCGCACTTCGATGTTGCCGCGACAAGCCGCCCGCATGTGCGACAGGTGACCGGACTTGGCCGATTCGCGCAACGTCAGCTCCGGCGGCAGGAAGGTCGAGCGATCGGCGTACGTGCCGGACGCCTGCAGCCGCAGCGCGACGTCGTGGAACACGCGCACGCGCGCCCCGCGCAGCGAGACGGTGCGACCCTGATGGCGGCGGTGCACTTCCGCCGGGGTCAGCTGGTCCGGATCCCCGCAGAACAGCGCCGCCTTGGCGCCCTGCGACAACAGCAGTTCGTGCGCCTTGCCTTCGACATGGCCTTCGCTCGGGTCGTCGAGTTCGAACGAGTTCACGTCGTGCAGCAGCAGCCACGGCTTCGCCAGCGAGTGCAGCGTCAGGTCGGTCAGCGTCCAGCCGGCGGTGCGGGCCAGGTGGCGATGCACGATCGGGGCCACCACGAACGGCAGCAGCCGCAGGCGCCCCGCTTCGCATGCCAGCGTCGTCGAGTCCTTGTCGCCTTCGCGGACGAGGCTCGCGTGCATGGTCGGGCGTTCGTCGCCGATGCGGATCGCGTCGACGAGCGCCGTGCGGCCGCCGGCGTGGTGCAGGTCGATCTGCGGGCCGCGCACCTCGGCCTGCTGGCCCTTCGCCGTCACCTGCTGCAGCAGCTTCGGCAACCGGTTCGCTTCGGCCAGTTCGCGATACAGGCCCGGCGGCGCCTCGGCCGGCGCTGGCAGCAGGCGCAGCGAACGGGGCGCGATCTGCAGCATGCGCGGCGCCGTCGCGTGCACGACCTCGCCGCCGCGGGCCATGTGCAGTTGCACCGGCCAGCCCGCCACGTCGAGTGCCTGCAGTTCGCGATCGAGCAGCGTCGCGCGCAGTTGCCGCACATCGCTCATGCGCAGGCCGTCGCCCGGCATGTCGGCGGTGATCGCCGCGGTCGGCGCGAACAACCAGACCTTCGTCGTCGTGCCGTCGCGCTCGAGGTCGCAGTTGCCGCGGCCGCGCAGCGTCATTTCGCCGTAGTGCACTTCGTAGCGATGCTCGCGCCACGCCGTCGCCGCCATCTCGTCGTCGCCGGGCGCTGCGGGGCCGAGCCGCATGGCTTCGCGGGTGCCGTCGCTGCGCAGCCACAAACCGTCACTGCCGTTGCCGAGCAAGGCCGGTTGCGAGGCGGTCGCGGGCTGTTCGACGCGCACGGCGCCGAGACCCTGCACGATGCCGCTGTCGGTGTTGTCGCGACGGAACGCGCGCATGCCGTTCTTGGCATCCAGCGTGCGCGTGCCACTGGTGAAGCGGGCTTCGCCTTCGACCAGCACGACCTGGCGTTCGTGCAGCGCGCGCAGCGACCACTGCGGAAAGCCCATGCCGCGATGCAGGGCGCCGATGTGGTCCCCTGGGCGTACGAGGTGGATGCGGCGCTTGCCGGTGGCGACCACGCGTTCTTCGGGCGTCGCTCCCGGGCGCAGCTCCAGCTGCTCGATGCGCGATTCGCCGCCGTGTGCGGTGATCAGGAACGGATCGCCGAGCACACCGGGCAGCACGGTGAGGCGCGGCGTCAGCAGCTTGCCGCCGGCCAGCTCGACCGTCGCCGGCGCACCGGTCAGCACCAGCTGCCGCCAGACCATCGCCTGCGCGTTTCCGCCACCGTCGTCGCTGCGCTGCAGCCAGGCGTTGAACTGGTCGCCGCGCACCATCGTCGGCTGCGTGGTCGTGGCCGCGGCGTCGGCCGGGCGCCTGGCCATGCCCGGCAGCGTGAACGTGCCGCTCGTCACGTCCATCTGCACGTCGTCGTCGATCGTCAGGCGCGCCGCACCGGTGTCCTGTTGTTCGCGATAGTGCAGGCGGCCCTTGCCGCGCACGACGATGCCGGCGGACTCGAACACGGGATCGCGCAGCAGCTCGATGTCGGCGCGCTGCGACGCACTGGTGCTGTCGCGCGGCAGCCGCGCCTGGGCGCCGAGGCCGCGCAACGTGAACGGCCGGTTGCCGGCCATCGTCATCGTCACCAGCTGGTCCGGCAGCGTGGTCAGCACGATCTCGCCGTCGGTGATGACGACCTTGGCGTTGCCGAGATCGAGGCGCAGACCCGGCGTGCGCGAGGCCGGCAGCGTCACCAGCACCGCATCGCGCAGATCGAACTCCTTGGTTTCGTCGATCGATGGCCGGCCATTCGCGTCGCGGCCGAGCAGCAGGAATGCGCGCGTCGCGGTCAGCGTCGCACCGTGATTGCCGCGGTCGTAGAGCAGCACCTCGACGCCATCGAGCTGCTGCAGGCCGCCTTCGATCGGCCGGCTGTCGGCAGCGCGCAGCAGGAACGTGCGCTCGTTGCGCACGCTGCCGTCAGGTTGCTTGATCGGCCGGAAGCGCGGCATCTCCAGCGGACCGGACTGGGTCACCGTCGCGGTGATCTGGCCCTGCTGCACCGGGACACCGGAGGCCGGCGGCACGGGGACGGCCTGCTCGGTGGGCGGCACCGATGTCGGTGTGCCGGGCGCTGGCGTGACCGGCGCCGGCCGCTTCGTCGGGCTCGCGGCGGGGGCCGCTGCGCTCGGGTCGTCGCCGATCGCGAAGCGCAGCGCCAGGAAGCCGAGCGTGGCGAGCAGCAGGAATGCCAGCAGCCGCTTCACGGCTTCTCGTACCGATCCAGGACCGCCTGCCAGCGGCCGCGCGCCTGCAGCAGGATCTCGATCACGTCGCGCACGACGCCGAAGCCGGCGCTGCGCTCGGTGACGTGCTGGGCGGCCGCGAACACTTCGTGCCGCGCTTCGGGCACCGTCACCGCGAAGCCGACGCGCCGCATCACCGGCAGGTCGACGAGGTCGTCGCCGACGTAGCAGATGCGCATCGGATCGAGGTTGCGGCGCGCGAGCATCTCGTCCAGCGCGGGGCCTTTGTCCGTGCGGCGCAGCATCACTTCGTGCACGCCGAGCTCCTTGGCGCGGCGTTCGACCGTCTCGCCGGCGCGGCCGGACAGGAAGCCCGACTGACCGCCTTCGCGATGCCACGCGAACATGCCGGCAGCGTCGTGCACGTGGAACGACTTGTACTCGTGGCCGTCGGGGCCGAACCAGATGCGGCCGTCGGTCAGCACGCCGTCGACGTCGAGCAGCAGGAACTCGATCGCGGCCAGCACCGAGTTCGCCGGGCGGGGACGCCCGGCACGCGGCCGGCCGGGCACGGGATGGTCTGGTATCATCCGATCTTCAGGTTGAGCAGGTCCTGCACGTCGAGCAGACCGACCAGGCGATGGTCGCCATCGACGACCGGCAGCTGGTCGATCGCGTATTGGTGCAGCAGCGCCAGCGCTTCGAGCGCGAACGTCTCGGTGCCGATCGAGCGCGGGTTCTTCGTCATCGCGTCGTCGATGCGGCGTTCGCGCGGATTGGCGAGGCCTTGTTCGATCAGGCGGCGCAGGTCGCCATCGGTGAAGAAGCCGAGCAGCTTGCCATCGCGATCGACCACGCTGGTGGCGCCCGGGCGGCCCGGCGTGCGGGTCATCACCTCGATCGCCTGCAGCACGGTGGCGCCGATCTGCACGCGCGGGTTGCGATCGCCGGTGCGCATCAGTTCGCCGACCTTCATCAGCTTGCGGCCGAGGTCGCCGCCCGGATGGAAGCGCGCGAACTCCTCCGGCCCGAAGTGGCGCCCTTCCTGCACGACCAGCGCCAGCGCGTCGCCGAGGGCGAGCATCGCGGTGGTCGAGGCGCTGGGGGCGAGCCCGTGTGGCCCGGCTTCGTCGATGCGGCCGAGCTCCAGCACCAGGTCGGCGTGGCGACCGAGCGTCGAACGCGCTTCCTGCGTGATGGCCACCAGCGGCACGCCGACGGTCTTCACGTGCGGGATCATCACCAGCAGTTCCTGCGTCTCGCCCGACTTCGAGAACGCCAGCAGCACGTCGCCCGGATCGACGCGACCGAGGTCGCCATGGATGGCCTCGGCGGGATGCAGGAAGATCGACGGCGTGCCGGTGGAAGCGAGCGTCGCCGAGATCTTCTGGGCGATGAAGCCGGCCTTGCCCATGCCCGCGGTGACGACGCGGCCGCGGCGGCCGAGGATCAGCTCCACTGCGCGCACGAAGGTCGGACCGAGGCGCGCGCCGACCTGGCGGACGGCCGCGGCTTCACACTCGATGATCTCGCGGGCGCGTTCGATCAGGGGGTCCATCAAGGGGGCAGAGAGTAGCACGCTGCCGCGGACCATCCACGCTCGCGAACCCGGCTCGCGCGAAGGCGTGCGCTCAGTGCGGCAGCGGCGGCATGGCGGCCATCACCAGCGCCGCCTCGAGCTGTTCGCCGGTGGCCGCGGCGAACGGTTCCTCGTCCTGATAGCACCAGCGGCCCCACAGTTCGGCGGAGCCCAGCGCCCACGGGAAATGCGGCGTCGGGGTCTCGAGGCGGCGCGGGCACAGCCACGCGACCTCGTCCTGCATGACGACGTTGCAGCAGGCGGTGAGGCGCGCTTCGGCGAGCAGCACCAGGGTCGCCGCGCGCGCCGCCGGGCTGCCGCGCACGCCGAGCAGGCAGAACGGCACGTCCTTGCGCCACAATTCGGCGCCGTGCGGCAGCTCGATCAGGTCGAGGCGGCACGGATGCTCGGGCAGCGAGGGCAGGAACGGCTGGCGCTCCGGCACCAGGTGCGCATGGCAGCGGGCGATGGTCGCGGCGGCGCCGACCTGGTTGTGCAGCGCGGTGCCATGCGTGCGATCGGCCCATTCGGCGGCACTCAGCCAGAACGCGGCGTCGGCCTCCCGCTGCGGGCGAACCGGCCACAGGATGCGTTGCTGCGCCGCGAACGGATAGCGATTGGGCGTCAGCACGAAGTCGCTGTCGCGCCACAGCGCTTCGTCGTGCGTGATGCGCGCGGCGGGACTGCGGGCGAACGCCGGCCGCGTCGGATTGGCCCGATCCGGGCGATGGCGGCGTTCTGGCACCAGCACGAGTTCGACCAGGTTGCCGAACACCGACAGCGTGCGCGTAGCCGCCGGTGCGAACGGGACCAACCCCGGCGGCGACTCGAGAGGAAGGCGGGCCATGCGCGCGGATGTAGCGGCACCGCGGCACCGGCTCCATCGTCGCCCGGCAATCTGCACGGCATCGGCCTTTGCCCCGGTGCTGGCACGGCGCTACCTTGCTTCGGCCGATCCGCGCATCCGCGCGGGCTCCACTCGCCGAGTCCCGACAGGCTGTTCCACCTTGCGCATCGTCTTCTTCGGTAGCAGCGACTTCGCCATTCCGTCGCTCAAAGCCCTCAAGGATGGCGGCAGATCCCCGCTGCTCGTCGTCACCAAGCCGGATGCGCCGCGCGGGCGCGGGCGCAAGATCTACGACAGCGACGTCAAGCTCGGCGCCCAGGAGCTCGGCCTGCCCTGTTCGCAGCCGGTCGACCCGCACAGCCCGGAGTTCCTGGCGCAGCTGAAGGCGATGAAGCCGGATCTCGGCATCGTCGTCAGCTACGGCGTCATCCTGAAGCCCGAGCTGCTGGCGCTGCCGAAGCTCGGCATGATCAACGCCCACGCGTCGCTGCTGCCGCTCTATCGCGGGGCGGCGCCGATCCAGCGCGCGATCCGCGACGGCCAGTCCGAGACCGGCGTCACGATCATGCGCATCGTCGAGAAGCTCGACGCCGGCGACATCGTGCTGATGAAGCGCACGCCGATCGATCCGAAGGAGAACGCCGGCCAGCTGCGCGAGCGCCTGGCGGAGCTGTCGGGCGTCGGCCTGCTCGAGGCGATCGCTGCACTCGAAGCCGACAAGGCGACGTTCACGCCGCAGGACCACGACAAGTCCACCTACGCGCCGAAGGTCGAGAAGGAGCACGGCGTCATCAATTGGAAGCTGCCGGCGAAGGAGATCGACCTGCTGGTGCGGGCGATGACCCCGAAGCCCGGCGCGCAGACGCGGCTCGGCAACAAGCGCTTCATCGTGATGGAAGGCTCCGTCGAGCAGGATCTCTACGGCATGGGCATCCCCGGCGGCCTGCAGTCGTCCGGCGAAGAGGGCATCCGGGTCTGCACCGGCAAGGACATCTACCGGATCACCCGCATCAAGCCCGACAACGGCCGCAACATGACGGCCGGTGAGTTCGTGCGCGGCCACCACATCGCGCCCGACGCCCGCTTCGGCTGAGATCCTGACAGGATGGTCACCGCCCGATCGCTCGCCCTGCACGCGCTCTCCTCGTTGGAGCGCGGCCGCATCGACCGGCTGCGCGACGGCCTCGCCAACAAGCAGCTCGAGCCGCGCGACCTCGCCTTCGCGTTCGACCTCGCGCATGGCGTGCTGCGCCGCCAACGCCTGCTCGACCACGTGCTGGGCGGCCTCGCGCATCGCGGCCTGCCGAAGGACCCGCAGCTGCAGATGGTGCTGCGCCTGGGCGCCTACCAGCTGCTGTTCGTGCGCGGCATGCCGGCGCATGCCGCCGTGCACGAGACGGTCGAGATGGTGCGCGGCAACCGCGGTTTCGCCAATGCACTGCTGCGCGGGCTGTCGCGCGCCATCGCGTCGTGCGCGGCCGATCCGGCCGATCCCACGCGCGAATTGTCGCTGGCGCCCGAACTGACGCTGATGCTGCCGGCCCCGCTGCCAGCCGACGCGGTGGAACGGCTGGCGATCGTGCATTCGCTGCCCGACTTCTTCGTCGAGCGCTGCCGCGAGCAGTTGGGCGAAGCCGGCGCGCTGCAGGTGGTCGAGGCGGCCAGTGCCACGCCCGGCGTGTTCCTGCGCGTGGCCGGGGACCGCGATCGCTCTGCGCTGCAGCAGGAACTCGCCGCCAGCGAGGTGCGCACGGCGCCGGCGGACTCGCCGCGACTGCTGCGCTGGAATGGCGGCAACTCCCCGTTCGCCACCGCCGCATTCCGCGCCGGGCACTTCCTGGTGCAGGATCCGACCGCCCTGGCGGCGGCCGAGGCGGTGCCGTGCCAGCCCGGTGA
>CAMAUH010000154.1 GCA_945861365.1 Candidatus Kuenenia stuttgartensis | reverse complement strand
ACGACGCCTCGTGCAGCCGCAACACGTCGTCGACGATGGCCGAAAGGCGGGTCGGCTCGGTGACGCCGGCGACCCGCGCGTAACTCTGCTGGCGGCCGACGATCGTCTTCATGTGGTCGATGCACTGGGCGAGATCGCGGGCCTCGCCGAGCAGCGCCGTACGCTCCTGCTCGAGGTGCGCCGCCAGCTGGCCGAGATACGGCGTCACCAGCTGCCCCTGCGGCGAGGCGGCCAGGAACGCGCCGACGTCGTCACGGTGCTGCTGCAACAACGTGAACACCCGCTGCACGCCGTCGACCTTCGAAGTGCGCAGGTGCTCCTGCAGCAGGTCGACCGACACGTTGACGCTGTTCAACACGTTGCCGACGTTGTGCAGCACGCCGTTCGCCAACTCCGCCATGCCGGCGCGCCGCGACGCGTCGACCAGCTGGCGATTCAGCTCTTCCTTCTGCGCCTGCACGCGTTCGCGCTCGGCGATGGTGCCTTCGAGCTGCGTCACCGTGGCCGCCAGCTCCGCCGTGCGCTCGGCGACCCGCCGCTCGAGCTCCGCCCACGCCCGCTGGATCGGCAGCACCAGTTGCCGCGAGAACCACGCGACGAACATCGCCATCAGCACGAGGCCACCGGCCATGATCGTGATGCCGGCGCGTTCGGGCAGGTCGTGCACCGCACGCTCCTGCTCGACACCGGCCGTGGCGATGCCGCGGACCTGCAGCTGGGCCTGCAGCAACGCCTGCTCGAGATCGTGGGCGGCATCGGCGAGGAACGCGATCGAGTCACGTACTCCTTGGCGATCCCCGGTCGCACAGGTCTCGCTGGAGCGCAGGTGCTGCTGCACTTCGGCCAGCGTCTTGTCGAGGTCGCGGTGGGCGAACTCCGGCTGCTCGCGCGCGAACTGCCGCAGCGAAGCACAGTGCGCCACGACCTCGTCGACGTACACGCGATGCACCGCCGGATCGATGCTCGGCGCCTTGGCATCCGCGGCGATGCGCTGCTTCAGTTGGCGCACGGCGTCGACGGCGGACTGCACCGCGAGGCTGGCCGACAACGCACTCGACACCTGCACCGACGCCGACAGCAATTGCCGCGTGAAGTGCGCGCTGATCAGCAACTGGGCCACCTGCAGCACGACGGCGAACAGGAAGCCGAGGATGAGCTTCCAGGTCAGCGACATGCGACGGATCTCCAGTTGGCGCGCACGCAGCGGTATCGGACCGGCGCGACTGCGGTACTCAGTTCGTGCGGTGCGGGAAAACCCGCGCTGACGATCAGCGGGCGCCGGCGTCGATCGTGATCACCGGCCGCAGCGCCGCGTCGAGCCATGCCAGCAAGGCGCGCAGATCCGCCGCCGCGACCGCCACGCAACCTTCGGTCGGAGCGCCGGGGGCTGCCCATACGTGCAGGAAGATCGCGCTGCCGCGGCCGGGTTCGCGCCGCGCCGTGTTCCACTCGATCACTGCACCCTGCGAGTATTGGTCGTCGTCGCGCCGCATGCGTTCGGCGGAGACGGGCGGTTTGCCGGTGACCCACGTGTTGTAGGCCGGCGACGCCGGGTCATCGATCCACCAGTCGTCGGCGGTCGCTTGCCGGTAGCCGAGCCGCGTCGGCAGCGAGGCGGCGTAGCCGAACGCGGTGCCGAGGCGATGCGTGCCGGCCGGCGTGCCGCCGTCGCCTTCGCGCTTGTCCGCGCCCGCGACGATGCCGCTGCGGCCGACGGTCGCGGCGACCGGGCCGAACACGCACCGCCAACCGCCCTCATCCCGTTCGAATGCCGCGAGCGTGGCGCGGTGCACGGCACCGCCATCAGGCCGCACGACCAGCGCCTGCGTGGTCTCGGCGGCGACGTCGGCGAGCAGCGATTCCATCTCGGGTTGCGTGTGGCAGCCGACCAGCAGCACGCACAGGGAGGCGGCGTGCAGCGGCCGGCGACCGCTCACTCGTAGACGAGCCACAGCGGCCCCGGGAACAGGTAGCTGAGGCCTTCGCGCAGCCGGTCGCGCCAGTTCTCCCAGTTGTGGCCGTCGTTCGCCTCGCGGAAGCGCACCTGCATGCCGGTCTCCTGCAGCAGCGGCACCAGCGAGCGGTTGTAGTAGATCAGCGATTCGTAGACGCCGCACGACACGAACACGCTGTCGGCGGGCCGGCCCGGGGCCTTGCGGAACTCGTTGACGAACTTCACCACCGGATCGAACAGCGGCCCGCGGTCGTGGTCGCCGATCTCGGTGAACACGAACGAACCCGACTGCAGCAGCAACTTGCCGAAGAAGCCCGGGTGCCGCCACGCGGTCGACAGCGACGACACCGCGCCGAACGACGCGCCCATCACCGCGCGCGCCGACGGTTCGCGCACCAGCGGCAGGATCTGCTCCATCTGCGGCACCAGGTCCTTGACCAGGTAGTCGGCCTGCCGCGGATCGGCCGCGTACTCCCGCATGCGGTCGCTGGCCTGCGTCATGATCGCGATCAGCGGCGGGATCTCGAGCCGATGGATCATGTTGTCGAGTACCTCCTGCAGGTTGGCGAAGCCGAGGTAGTCGAA
This sequence comes from Candidatus Kuenenia stuttgartensis, assembly GCA_945861365.1. Classification (GTDB taxonomy): domain Bacteria; phylum Planctomycetota; class UBA1135; order UBA1135; family UBA2386; genus UBA2386. Next base: position 6,401 of record CAMAUH010000154.1, on the reverse strand, counting down.
GCCGTCGTGCACGACCAGCAGCGGATAGCGCCGCGTCTGCCGGAAGCGCGCCGGCCGGTAGACCTTGATCGGCCGCCAATCGCCATACACCTTGCTGTCGACGTGGCGGTCCTCGATGGTGCCCTTGCGCGCTTCGGGATCGTCGAGGCACCACTCCGGCGGGCTGTAGCCCTCGCCGTAGACGACCGAGTTGGCGCCGAACGGATCGCGCGCCGTGTACTTGTTCAGCGGGTCGCGGACCAGCGTGCCGCGGCCGTACATCGCGACGCCGATCTTGTACTCCATGCGCGACTTCGGCGGCAGATCGAGCTGCAGCACCCACGCATCGCTGTGGCGCACGCGCCGGAACGGCAGCGAGCCCGGCAGGCCGTGGATCCAGTGCTGCAGCGTCACTTCCTGCGCCTGGCCGCGGAACAGGAACGTCACCGAGCGGCCGCTGACGTGCGGGAACTCGGTGGTCTGCAGCAGCGTCTCGATCGCGTGCGGGCCTTCGCCGACCGCGCGCTCGATGCGTTCGATGACGTTCATGCCGGGACCTCCTCGACCCACCCGTCCTCGGTGAAGCGCAGCGTCTCCGGCTGCGCCGACCAGCGCTTGCCGTTCCAGTCGATGCGGCTGCCGTCGTCGAGCAACACGCACAAGGACGGTGCGAAGCGGCGCGCGAACAGCTGCACGGCGCGCTCGTCCGTGGCATCCAGGCGCTTCATCGCGTGCGGCAGCGCCACCAGGTCCGGCACGAGGCCGAACCCAGCTTCCATGACCTCGGTCGCGGCCCCGCCCTGCGGCGGCGAGTCGTGGAACAGCACGATGCGGTCGCAGATCGCCATCGCCCCCGCCGACCACGCGACCACCGGCCGGTCGCCGTACATGCCGAACAGGTCGAACAGGCGCATGCGGTGCAACAGGACGGCGATGTGGCCACCAGCGACCAGCAGGCAGGCGGCGTCGCGCAGCTTGCTCTGCAGATCGCGCCGCTCCCGCTGCACGGCGGTGCGTTCCGCCGGCCGCCAGCGCTGCTCGAACTCGTCGTGGATCTGCTGCACGCGCGCGACGTGCTGGGTGTCGATGCCCTGGATCATCGTCAGCGCGTCGTGGCGTTCGGCCGCCAACCACACGTCGTCGCCCGCGCGCCGGAACAGCTCGCGCGCCGGCTCCATCGCCCCCTGCAGCCGCAGGCGGTAGAGCTCCTGCACGCGGCGCAGCGTGTCGTGCCGTTCGCGGATCGCGGCCAGCAGTTCGCGGTCGCGTTCGAAGATGCGCTCGACGCGCGCCCACACCTCGAGGTTGACGAGCTTGCGGCCACAGTGCTCGCGCAGTTCGTGGTCCTCGCTCTCGCGCTCCTCCCAGCCGGCGGTGACGGCGGCGAGCGGACGATCGTCGTCGTCGCCGACCAGCGCCTGCACGGCCGGTGCCACGATGCGGACATGGCGTTGGGGGCCGAGCAGGATCGCGGACGACAGCATGGGGAGCGTTGCTTAGCGGGAAGCGCGCGGCGAAGGAAGGGAGCAAACGGCCGAGGTGCGGCGATCGCAGCTCACGCCAGATCGCTGTCGCCGAGCGTCCACCACCAGTTCTGCTCCAGGAACCCCGGCGTCACCTGCGGCACGCAGATGTTGTGCACCAGCCGCCGCTGCAGCCAGTTCGCCGACGGCGTCAGCACGAAGCCGCGCGACAGCAAATGCCGGTACTCATGCGACCAGCTCGGGAACACCGCGATCAGCCGCTGCTTCTTCTCGTCACCTTGCCGACGCACCGCCGCCGCCAGCAGCGCGTCGGCTGCCGCCGGGTCCGCCTCCGGCACCAGCCAATCGGCAATCGTCGCACTGTCGGGTGCCAACCCACTGCCAGGCTTGCACACCATGAACCCAGCAAGCCGCCCCGCGCGCCGCACCGACCACATCTCGTAGTCACCACGCTGCGGGTTCTGCACGTAGCGCCAGTGCAGGTAGCGGTAGTCGCGGCGCAGCAGGCACCGCTTCTCCGCGCGCACCGTCTCGTACAGCCCGCCGACATCCGCCGGCACCGCATCGACCTTCGCGACGTCGAGCCCGTTCGCCACCGGCAGCGCACCAGCCGCACCGTCGCGGATCAGGTAGTCGACCACCGTCATCATCACGTACTTCAGGTAGCGCTGGCCGATGCGGAACGCGGCGTCGACCGGGAATCCATAGAACAGCGCGTCGCCGATCGTGATGCAGTGCGCCCAGAACGGCATGCAGGTCTCGACGAACAGGCTCTTCGTCTGCAGGCCGGAGCGGAACGCCGGGTGCGTCATCGAGTCGACGCAGTGCACGAACCGCTGCTCGCCCCACGGCGTGTCGTGCACGAACGGCATGCCCGCGTACTGCGACGCGATCGTGCCGTCGTCGGCGACCGCCAGCGAGATGCGGTGGCCGGCGGGGTTGTGCGCGTAGGCCCACTGCCACTGTTCCATCGTGCGGTCGACGTAGCTCGGCCCGCACACCTCGCGGAACACCAGGTTGAACGTGCGCAGGATCGCGTGTTCGTCGCCCGGCCGGTACCAGCGGATCGAGACGCTCATGAGCGCAGCTGCCGGCAGAACTCGGTCACCAGCGTGGTCAGCGCCGCGGCCGCCTGCTTGCCGGCGGCCACCACTTCGTCGTGCGCGAGCGGCTGGTTGCCGATGCCGGCCGCCAGATTGGTGACCAGCGACAACCCCGCGACCTCGGCCCCCATCGCGTTCAACGCGATCGCCTCGTGCACCGTGCTCATGCCGACGGCATCGGCACCGAGCGTCTTCAACATGCGCACTTCCGCCGGCGTCTCGTACGACGGCCCGAGCAGGCCGGCGTAGACCCCGGGGCGCACGCGCGCGCCGCTGCGCATCAGCAGCTGCTGCAGCCGCGGCGCGTAGACGCGCGACTGGTCGGGGAAGCGCGGCCCGAACGCGGGTTCGTGCGGGCCCACCAGCGGCGAGCAGCCGGTCAGGTTCAGGTGGTCGCGCAGCACCATCAGGTCGCCGGCGACCATGTCGTCGCCGATGCCGCCGGCGGCGTTGGTCAGCAGGAACGTCGGCGTGCCGAGCGTGCGCAACGTGCGCGTGGCGCGCACCACTTCGTACGGCGACCAGCCTTCGTACAGGTGCACGCGGCCCGACAGGCATGCGACCTTGGTGCCGCCGACGGTGCCGACGACGAGCGACCCACCGTGGCCCTGCACGTGCGGCACCGGGAAGCCCGGGATCTCGGCGAACGGCACGACCTGCGCCTGCTCGACGCGTTCGGCGAAGTCCTTCAGGCCGCTGCCGAGCACGAGACCGACACGCAGGCCGGTCGCGTGCGCACCGAGCCGCTGCTGCAGGAACGCGGCGGCGGTGGCGACGAGTTCGCGTTCGTTCGACGCGGCGCTCATCGCTGCGCCTCGCTGGCGAGCACGCCGGCGACGCACGCCGTCATGCAGGTCGCGATGGCACCGCCGAGCATCGCGCGCAGGCCGATGCGCGCGAGGTCGGAGCGCCGCTCCGGCGCGATCGCGCCGAGGCCGCCGACCTGGATCGCGACGCTGCCGATGTTGGCGAAGCCGCACAGCGCGAAGCTGGCGATCATCGCGGTGCGCGGCGACACCGTGCCGTTCTTGATCATCGGGCCGAGGTCGCTGTAGGCGACCAGTTCGGTGACGGCGATCTTGGTGCCGAGCAGCTGCGCCAGCAGCGGCACCTCGTGCCACGGCACGCCCATCACCGCGGCAACCGGCGTGAAGACCCAGCCGAGCACGCCCTTCACCGACAGCGCGCCGGGCAGCAGCCCGAGTCCGGCATCGACGACCGCGACGAGGCCGAGGAACGCGATCAGCATCGCACCGACGTTGAGCGCCAGCTTCAGGCCGTCACCGGCTCCGGCGGCCGCCGCCTCGACGACGTTGCCGTAGACCTCGGCCTCGACCTTGCCGACCGCGCCCATGGTTTCGCTGCGTTCCGTCTCCGGCCACAGGATCTTCGTGCAGATCAGGCCGGCCGGCACCGCCATCACCGAACCGACCATCAGGTGGCCGGCATCGACGCCGAAGCCGACGTACAGCGCGAACACGCCACCGGCGATCGTCGCGAAGCCGCCGACCATGATCGCGTGCAGTTCGCTCATGGTCATGTTCTTCAGGAACGGCTTGATCAGCAGCGGCGCCTCGGTCTGGCCGACGAACACGTTGGCGCACGCCGACAGCGATTCGCTGCCCGAGGTGCCCATCAGCCGCACCATCACGCGCGCCATCTGGCGCACGATCCACTGCATCACGCCGAGGTGGTACAGCACCGCCATGAAGCTGCTGAAGAAGATCAGTGTCGGCAGCACCATGAACGCGAACACGAAGCCCTTGCCGGCGCCGAACGCGTGCTCGTTGGAGCCGAAGTTGGCGAGGCCGCCGAACACGAACTCGCTGCCGCCCTGCGCCAGCTTCAGGAACGCGTCGACGCGGCCGCCGAACCACTGCAAGCCGGCGTTGCCCGCTTCCCAGTAGAGGAACGTGAAGCCGAGGACCGCCTGCAGCAGCAACCCGACCCCGACCAGGCGCCAGTTGATGGCGCGGCGGTTGTTCGAGAAGGCAAAGCAGATCGCCAGCATCACGGCGATTCCGCACAGCGAGACGAGGCGCAACATGGGCGGCGGATGCTACGGAGGCCCGTGGACCGGTGCACCCACGCGCTTGTGGCGTAGCACACCTTGACGGCCCACCGCCGCGCATCGAGCATCCGCGGCCTCGTTCCGCTCCGTCCTGCCCGCCACCGGAGGTTGCCATGCTGCGCGCGTCGCTGTCCATGCTCGTTCCGTCCCTGCTCACCACGGCCGCCTTGCTCGCCCAGGGGTGCCCCGGCCCCGGCACCTTCTGGAAGCGCGACTCGCTACCGGTTGCACCGACCGGCCTGACCAGCGTCGGCGTCGTCGCCGGCATGTGCGAAGGCGAGAGCGCCGGCGTCGTGTTCGAGATGCCGGCCAACATGGCCGTGCAGCGCATCACGCAGGTCGTGGCGCCGTGGGGTCACGCGTTCGGCACGCCCGGCTTCACCGCCGCGCTCGACATCGAGATCTACGACGGCGTCACCTTCAACGGTGCGGTCGTCAACATGGGCACGCTGGTCTTCAGCCTGTCCAGCCAGGCGACGTCGAACATGCAGGTCAGCACGCACGGCCTGAACACGTTCGACATGACGCCGTACAACGTCGTCGTCGGCACGGCGCCCGGCACCGGGTCGCCGGCGGTGCGCCGGTTCGCGGTGTGCTTCCGCTGCGATCTCAACGCGCTGCCCGACACCTGCAACAACGGCACCGGCCAGGCGAACTTCTTCACCGACGCGACGACGCTGGTCGGCCTGCAGTGCAACCCGGCGATCACGCCGCAGCGCACCAGCGTCATCGAGATCCAGGGCCAGGGCTGGCGCGACCCGGCGCTGGCGACGGTCAGCGGCCTGCCGCTGTGCCCGCTGTACTACCGCGGCGTGTTCTGCATCCGCTGCTGCACCGAGGACGCGTTCCCGGCCTTCTACACGACGTTCGCCAACGGCTGCCCGAGCTCGATCGGCACCGCCCACCTGATCCCCGCCACGCAGCCGCGCGTCGGCACCACGCTGTTCGTGATCGTCAACAACCTGCCGATGAACCTCGGGCTGATGCTGACCGGCACCAGCAACGCCACCAGCGGGTTCGGGCCGCTGCCCGCGAACATGACGGCCTTCGGCCTCACCAACTGCCTGCTGCACGTCAGCCCGGACTTCCTGACCACGCTGGTCGGCGGCGGCTTCTCGTCGTCCTACTCGCTGACGATCCCCAACAACAACGGCCTGCTCGGCGTGCAGCTGTTCCAGCAACCGTTCGCATTCGACACGCCGCTGAACCCGTTCGGTGGCGCGCTCGGTGACGCCGCGACACTGCAGATCGGCAGCTGATGCACAGCGTCCCGCAACCGCCCGAAGGGGCTGCCCGCAAGGTGCTCGCCGACGGGCACGCCGACCTGCTGGTGCGCGAGGAACCGCTGCTGCTGGTCGTGCACGGCCAGCAGCTGCTGACGATGCGCACGCCCGGCAACGACGACGACCTCGCGCTCGGCTTCCTTCTCGGCGAAGGGTTGATCGCGCGCGCCGACGACGTGGTGGGCTGCGAGCTGCGGCCCGGCGATGCCGAAGCCCGCACCGTCGACGAACTGCACGTGACGCTGCGCACGCCGCCCGGCGACGCGCTGCGCGCCCGCCTCGCGCGCACGCACGAGATCCGCAGTTCGTGCGGCGTCTGCGGCCTCGCCGACGCGCAGACGATCCTCGACGGCACGCCGCCGCTGCTGCCTGGCGTGCCGAAGGTGCCGGTCGCGCGCATCGGCGAACTGCTGACGCAGCTGGCGCAGCGGCAGGAACTGTTCGCGCTGACCGGCGGTTGCCACGGTGCTCTGGTCGCGCG
>CAMAUH010000153.1 GCA_945861365.1 Candidatus Kuenenia stuttgartensis | reverse complement strand
GGGCACCAGCTGGGCGAGGTTCTCGCTGATGGTCTGGCTGTCGAGATGGAAGTCGCCGCCGGCGACCAGTGTGCCGTTCGGGCGCTGCGCGAGCGCCCACACTGCGAGGCCCCGGGCGCCGAGCCCCGACCACTGCGCGCCGTTCAGGCGCGCGATCGTCGTGTTGACGTAGATCGGCGGGAAGCTGAGCGAGTAGGTCCATGTCGCGCCGCCGGCGACGAGATCGCCATCGGGCAACGCCAGCAGCGTGTAGACATCGTCGTTCGGCCGGAAGAACACGGTCATCGGCGCTGCCCACGCCGAGCCGTTCCACAGCGCGACGTACGGGCAGGGCGCAGCACCGCTGGTCTGGAAGCGGCCACCGGCCGCGACCGAGCCGTTCGGCAGCACCGCGACCGCGAACACCGCGTTGTCGAAGCCGACGCCGAGTGCGGACCAGGTGGTGCCGTTCCAGCGCGCGATGCGGTTGCAGGTCACGCCGCCGGCGACGAGGAAGTTGCCGCCGACGAGCAGGTCGCCGTTCGCCGCGACGGCCAGTGCGTTGCCTTGGGCGCTGAGTCCGAGGCCGAGGCCGGACCACGTCGTGCCGTTCCAGCGCGCGATGCGGCTGACGCTGGTGGCGCCGGCCGCCGTGAACGCGCCGGTCGCGATGAGGTCGCCGTTCCCGAGCACGCGGAGCGCGTAGACGGTGCCGTTGAGGCCCGGGCCGAGCGATGCCCACGCGGTGCCGTTCCAGCGCGCGATGTTGTTGACCGCGACGCCGCCCGCGGTGGTGAAGCTGCCTCCGGCGATGACGTCGCCGTTGCCAGTGCGCGCCAGCGCGAACACGGAGCCGGTGGGATCGATGCCGGTGCCGAGCGGTTGCCAGGCGTTCTGGCTGCCGCGGGCGATGTGGTTGATGGTGGCCCCGGAGATCGTCGCGAACTGACCGCCGATGACGAGGTCGCTGCCGCTGGCATCGACCGCGTAGACGCGGCCGCCGATGCCAGCACCGCGCAACGGCATCCACTCGCCGCTGGCTTCGAAGCGCCGCACGTTCTGCTCGGCGTTCCGCAGCGCGAGCACGTACCGGCCGCCCAGGTACGACAGGCTCGAGGGCAGTACGTCGCCGATGGTGTCCGTGACGGTGCCGAGGTTGCTCCAAGTGGTGCCGTTCCAGCGCCAGACCTTCTGCGCGGAGCCGGGTGCGTCGACGGCGGCGGTCAGCTCGAAGGTGCTGATGCCGGAGCTGATCCCGAGCAGCGAGGTGCAGTTGGTGCCGGGCAAGCCCGTCCCGAGCGCGCTCCACAGCCCGGTCGAGGAACTGAAGCGTGCGACGTGTTGGGCCGGGACCGCACCGACGGCGGTGAAGCTGCCGGCGATGTGCAGTTGCTGCTGGGTGATCGCGAGCCCGTTGCGCACGGCCATGGCTTCGACGGTGCCGTTCACCGCGGCCGTCGCGCCCCAGTTGCTGCCGTTCCAGATCGCCAGGTTGGTTGCACTGCTGCCGCCCGCGGCGGTGAACGTGCCGCCGACGTAGAGTGCGCTGCCGAACGCTGCGAGTGCCTTGACGTCGCCGGACGCGATGCCGCTGCCGAGCGGCGCCCATGTCGAGCCGTTCCAGCGGGCGATGCCGTTGGCGGCGACGCCGCTGATGCTGCCGAACGAGCCCGCGACCACCAGGTCGCCGTTGTAGGTCGCCAGCGCGCGCGCGTAGCCGTAGTAGGAGCCGGCGCCGGCGATGCTGCCGATCGCTTGCCAGCTGGTGCCGTTCCACAGCATCACGAACTCGACCAGGCTGTTGGCGGTGATCGCGACCAGCTGGCCGTTCCAGTTGATGAGTCGCTGCACGGTGCCGAACAGGGTGCCGAGCCCGGTCCACTGGGTGCCGTCGTAGGCCGCGACGTTGGTCGCGCTGAGCGTGCCGACGCGGAACGATCCACCGGCAACCAGTTGCACGGGCGCTGGCCCGGCGCCATCGGGATCCCAGGTCACGACCGAGTTGATCGAGCCACTGGGCTGCGGGGTCGGGTCGCCTGCCTGCCATTGCGGGGTGCATTGGGCGGTGGCCGTGAGGCCGAGCAGCAGGAACAGCAGCGAGGGGATGGTTTGCAGCAGCGCGCGCATGGGGATCCGAGGCGGAGTGAGCCGTGGGAGCGACACGGGAATGCACTCTGTTCGCGAACGTGACGGGATTTCCCCGGTCGCGGCGATTCCTCCTCATGCCCGTTCGGCCGCAACGTGAGCGGCCAGGCCGTCGTCCCGCACTGCCCGCTGGCCTCGCCCATGTGGAGATCGCCGTTGGCAACGACCACGCGAAGCCGCGGCGCTGTCGTGTACGCGACGCGGACGGCCCGTGCATCGCTGGCGACGGGGTCCGAAGCGAGGCGTGCGTGCGGCGCGCCAGGCCACTACCTTGCCTCGCCCGCACCGCCCCATGTCCCTCGTCGCAGCTGCCGACGCCGGCAGTTCGCCGGCCGTCGCGGCCTGGGTGAACACCCTCGCCGCGAACGATCCGTTGCGCCAATCCGCGCGCCGTTGGCTGTTCGTGCTGTTGCTCGTGTGGTTCGTGGCGGCGCTGGTCTTCGTGCCGATGGGCATCGGCTCGTCGTGGCGCGAGTGCGACACGCAGGCGATCGCCCGCAACTTCGTCAGCGAGGGCTTCGATCCGCTGCGGCCGCGCATCGATTGGCGCGGTGACACCGATGGCGGCGTCGAGTGCGAGTTCCCGCTCTACCAGGCGATGATCGCCAGCGTGATCGGCTGCTTCGGCGAGGCCGAGTGGCCGGGGCGCCTGATCTCGCTGCTGGCGATGGGGTTCGCGACCTGGTCGCTGCATCGGTTGCTGGAGGCCCGCAGCGGCCCGGCGGGCGCGCTCGTCGGTGCGCTGGTGTTCCTGACCGGCGGCCACGCCTTGTTGCTCGGTGCGCGGGTGACGCCGGATGCGCTGAGCACGGGGTTCGCGCTGGCGGGGCTGGTGGCGTTCCTGCAGTTCCTGGGCACCGGCCGCACGCGCACGCTGGTGCTGGCGACGGTGATGACGACGGTCGCGTGCCTGACCAAGCCGACGGCGCTGCAGATCGGCCTGCTGCAGTTCCTGTGGACGGTGTGCGTCGCCCCCAGGCGCTTGCGGGAGCTCCGCATCTGGATCGCCTGGGCCGTGGTGCTCGTCGTGGTCGCGGCTTGGATCGTGCGCGGCATGCAGCTCTACGCGGAGACCGGGCTGACGTTCGGCGTCGCATCCGGCGGCGAGACGAAGTTCCCGACGCTGCGCAGCCTGCGCGAGAAGTGGATCTGGATCTGGCTCGGGGTGACGACCCTCGAGTACGGCGTGTCGGCGTTCGGCTTCGTGGGAATCCTGCTGCTGCTGTTCCGCCGCTGCCTCGATCGCGCCGACCTGGCATTGCTCGTCGTCGTCGGTCTCGGACTCGTCGGCACGCTGCGCTACAGCCACCACTTCGGCGTCGGCCCCCAGTACCACGTGTTCGCGGCCGTCGCCGGGGCCTTCTTCGCCGCGCGTGCGTGGCCGCAGTCGCCGCCGCGTGTGGCCTGGCTGCTGCTGCTCGCCGTGTTGGCCGCGGTCGGCGCGTGGCGCGTGCGCCAAGAACGCACCTTCCGGCTCGACTGCCTGCAGCCATCGACGATGGCGGCTGGCGCCGTGGTGGAGTCGATGTCGGTGCCGAGCGAACTGGCCGTGGTGCACGGCAACCGCGCGGCGGTGGACGCCTTCTGGCAGCGGCGCACCAACTTCGAGGAGCCGATGCTCTTCTACCATGCGCGCCGTCGCGGCTGGGTGCTGCCGCGCGACGGCTTCGCCATTGCGACGCTCGACGCCTTGCATCGCCGCGGCGCCCGCATCGTCGTCGCCCAGTTCCCGACCGAGACATCGCCCGACGTGCTCGCCTGGCTCGAGGCCCGCGCCGAGGCGATGAAGGACCTGGGCGATCGACGCATCTACCGGTTGCGTGCCGCCTCCTGAGGTGCTGCACGAGTCGGTGCGGTGGCGAGGCCAGTGGGGGGGAACGGCGGGCCGAGGCCGCGACCGGGCATTCTGCAGGGTGCCCGTAAGGCGGTGGGGGAGCGCGGCTCTTGCCGCCGCTCCCCATGCATCATCCCCTTCACGTCGGCCTGTTCACCCTCCTGCTCGGCGCCGCACTGCTGGCCCAGGACGCTGCTCCCGGAGGGCCACCGGTGCAGCGGCCGTCCAACCTCGCCGCCAGCTGTGGTCTGCAGCAGCAAGCCGATGGCACCCTGCTCGCCGTCGGTACTGCCTACAAGGCGACCTTCGCCGCGGGGCATCTGGTGTTCACGCCGGCGCTGGGTGCCCTGGCCGCGCACGACCTGCCGCTCTCGCTGGCCGTGACGCACGTCGGTCGGAATGACCTTCAGGAGGTCGGCCCCGCCCGCACGGAGCATGGCGAACTGCTGGTCGAGTTCGTGCGCGACGAGTTGACCGAACGCTGCGAAGTGCGGCCGGAGGGGATCAAGCAGAGCTTCGTGTTCACGCAGTTGCCGCCAGGCGGCGGCGATCTCGTCGTGCGGACCCGCTGCCTCAGCGAACTGCGTCCCGAGCGCGCGCACAGCGACGGCGCGCTGGCGTTCACGTTGCCCGGCGTCGGCGGCGTCACGATCGGTCAGGTCGTCGGCATCGACGCACGCGGTCGCCGCGCCATCGGGTCGCTGCGCTGTGACGGCGACGCGCTCGACTTCGTGCTGCCGGCGGAGTTCGTCGCGCAGGCGGCGCTGCCGCTGGTGGTCGACCCGCTGCTGGCGCCGCTGGTGTTCGTCAGCGCCACGCTCGAAGACGACACGGAACCCTTCGTCGCCCACCTCGGCTCGCCGTTCGACCAGTACATGATCGTCTGGAAGCGCGCGATGTCGGCCAGCAACAGCGACATCCTGGCGCAGCGCTGGTTCGACAACCTCAGCGGCAACGCGGGCAGCCTGATCAGCATCGAGGCCAGCGCCGTCAGCGCCGACAGCCCGCGCGTGGTCAGCACGCCGGCGAACACCAGCTGGTTCGTCTGCTGGCGGCAGTCCAACGACATCCTCGGCGTCAAGATCTTCAACAACGGCACGCAGAGCAGCGTGGTGACGTTGGCAGGTGGCCCGGACGTGCAGACCGAACCCGACCTCGGCGGTGATGGCTTCGGCGGCCAGGCGATCGCGATCGCCGTGTGGCGCAACCAGACCACCGACAGCATCGAAGCGCGCAGCATCAACATGACCACCAACCCGCCGACGGCGGCTCCCGTGGTCACGCTGATCGCCAACCCGTCGGCGACGCAGCAGGTGAGCGATCCGGTGCTGTCGCGGAGCAATCCGACGCCGATCTGGCTGTTGACCTACGGCCTCAACAACATCGGGGTGTCGCGCACCTTGCGCGGCCAGGTCTTCGGCAGCGGGTTCGCACCGGTCGGTAGCGACTTCCCGATCGCCGGCGGCCCAGGCATCAGTGCGACCGGCGCGGCGGTCGCTGGCGATGGCGGTTCTTGGGTGATCGGCTACCTGACGATCCAGACGGGGCCTGGGCTGCGGCTGCAATGCAACACCGTGCGGATCGGCAACGGCCAGGTCGTGATCGATCCGCCGCGCGTCCTGACGCCGGCCGGCCAGGTGCTCAACAACCCGACCTTGGCCTGGTTCGGGGAGTCGGTGCTGATCGGCTGCACGCGCACCAACGGCTCGCAGAACGACGTGCTGCTGCTGTCGATCGACCCGTTCACCTGCCTCGACTGCGAGAGCACGATCGTCGTCGACGCCGCCGGCAACGCGCCGTTCGTCGGGTTGTGCTCGCGCCACCTGCACTCGCCGACCGCTGCCGAAGGCCTCGTCGCGTGGGTGCCGATCGGCGTGACCAGCCTGGGCAACCTGAACGCGCAGCGGGTGCTGCCGCAGGACGGCGTCACGGCGGCCGGCAGCGGCGCCTGCGGCCAAGGCATCGTGCACACGTCGTGCGCGCGCGTCGGCAACGCCGACTTCGCGGTGCGCCTGCGCGTCGGACCGGCCAACCAGCTGGCGTTCGCGGTGGTCTCCACCGGCGTGCTGAACTTCGCGTGCGGCCCGTGCGTGGTGGTGCCGGACTTCAGCATCGGCGTGGTCGACTTCGTCGGTGCGACGTCGCCACTCGGTGACGCGGCCTATGCGCTGGCGATCCCCGCGAATCCGGCGTTGGCCGGGCAGTCGCTGGCGACGCAGTTCGCGTACTTCGGCACCAGCTGCTTGGGCAGCTTCCAGTTGTCGCAGGGCCGCGTGTTCACGATCGAGTGAGCGCGGCGCGTCTGCCCGCGGTGGCGCGTGAGCCGAAGGTCGTAGGTCCCACGACTGGAGTCGGCGCGCGTCCCGTCGCGAGACTTGCCGTTGGCGCCGCTGTGAAGGGGGGTTGCTGGCCGCTGCCGTGTCTCGATCCGGGAACGTGACGCTCGCGCCGACCGCGCCGGCGGCTGGGTGATAGGGTCCCGCCGCAGCCCTCGAACGGGCCTGCAAGCGGGGAAGTCATGAAGGCGATCAAGGCATGGGCCGTTGGCAGTTGTTGGCTGGCCGCGGCATGCGGCGCGGGCGGTGGGAGTGCTGCCGCCGGTGGCGTGCCCGAGAACTCGATGGGCGCAGCCGCGGTCTACACCGAAGCGGATGTCGATCACTTCCTCGGCCGCGCCGAGTTCGGCATCACCGAAAGCGAGCGGGCCAGCGTGCGGTCGATGGGACTGGCGGCGTACGTCGACGACATGCTGTCGTTCCCTACCACGGGCACGTCGACCGTCGAGACGGCGGCGCGGGCCTACCTGGTCAACACCACGGATCCGGTCGGGCTCGAGGGCAAGTTCCCGAGCACGACGGACATCAGCGAATGGTGGCTGTACCTGATGCTGCGCACCGAGCATCCGTTCCAGGAACGGCTGGCGATGTTCTGGCATGACCACTTCGCGATCTCCTTCGTGGCGATGCGAACGGAAGAGCGCTACCTCGTCGTCGACTACATCGAGAAGCTGCGCCGTCGGGGAATCGGCAACTTCAAGACCCTCGTGCTCGACCTCGCTCGCGATGGTGCGATGCTCGAATGGCTCGACGGCTCGAGCAACATCAAGCAGGAGCCGAACGAGAACTTCGCTCGTGAGTTCTTCGAGCTGTTCACGGTCGGCGCCGACCGCGGCTACACCGAGGCCGACATCCAGGAGGCAGCGCGCGCCTTCACCGGCTACCGCAACCGCCTGGACACGGCGACCAACCTGCGCGTGCTGGAGTTCGATCCGAGCCGCAAGGACGTCGGCGCCAAGGTGTTGTTCGGCGACAAGATCCTGGTCAGCAACGGCCTCGGCGCCGACGACTTCGATCTGGTCGTCGACGCGACCTTCGAGCGCCTCGATGTCGCCTCGTGGTTGGCGGAGAAGCTGCTGATCGAGTTCGTCACCGACGAGCCCAACGCGGCCCTGATCAGCAACCTGGCCAGGGTCGTGCGCGACAACGGCTACGAGATGAAGCCGATCCTGCGCACGCTGTTCCTCAGCCAGGCGTTCCATCTGCGCAAGAAGCAGATGATCCGCATGCCGGTGGACTACGGCATCGGCCTCGCACGGGCGACCGGCCTGATGGTGGATCCGGTCGCGATGCGCCAGGAACTGGCGTCGCTGGCCCAGGTTCCCGGGGATCCGCCCTCGGTGTTCGGCTGGCCGCAGGGGGAAGAGTGGCTGTCGGCAGCAGGCATGGTCGAACGTGCCAATCTGGCCCGCCGCCTGATCGGCGAACGGACCTACCAGCAGAACAACGGCTTGCTGCTGCGCATGCCGGCGGGCACGCCCGACGCCGCGGCGGTCGTCGACCACTTCGTGTCGCTGCTGGCGATCGACCTGACGGTCGCGGAGCGCAGCCGCCTGATCACCTACCTCGACAGCAACGTGCCGAGTGTCGGCGTCGTGCAGGCGGATCCGTTCGATCCCGCCAACAGCACCGACGTCAGCAATCGTGCGCGCGGCCTCGTCTACATCCTCGCCAACCACCCCGACGCCCTGCGTCGCTAGGTAGCGGAGAACCAGCCATGAACATCCATGATCAAGGCACTGGCGGTCGTGTCACGCGCCGCGACGCGTTGAAGTTCGGCCTCGGAGCGTTCGGCCTCGCTGCGCTGGGACCTGCCGCGCGGGTGGCGGCGGCGAGTCCGCTCAGCCCCGCGGTCGCCGCCAACCAGAAGTTCCTGGTCGTCGTCGAGCTCGACGGCGGCAACGACGCGCTCAACATGGTGGTGCCGCAGGGTCTCGCCAACTACACGCTGCGGCGGCCGACGATCGCGCTGAACACAGCGGCGACGCAGGCGCTCGGCAGCGGTCCGTTCGCCACCAACGAGTTCCGCTTCAACGGACGCATGACGCGCCTGGCGCAGATGTACCGCGACGGCGAGGTCGCCATCGTCAACAAGGTGGGCTACCCGAGCGCCAACCAGAGCCACGACACCAGCAAGCTGATCTGGGCGACCGGGCAGCGCGCGGAGCTGCTGACCCCGACCGGTTGGATCGCCCGCTACGCCGGGCTCGCCGCGCCGACGCCGCTCGGCGCCGTGTCGGTGCGGCGCGGTCGCCACCGCGCGCTCACCGGCGGCAGCAGCAATCCGCTGACGCTCGACACGTTGGGGGCGTTCCGTTTCGACGCCGACTCGTCGTTCAACGCGAACCACCTGCATCGCCTCGACATCGTGCGCGACCAGCTGCAATCGCGTGCCAGTTCGTCGACGCGCGATGCGCTGCTGACCGGCCACGCGCTCGCCGCGCAGGTCGCCGCGGCGGTCAGCAGCTACAGCTCGACCGCGGTCTACGGCACGTCCAGCATCGGACTCGCGATGCGCGACATCGCGATGATGCTGCAGGCGAACTTCGAGACGCGCATCTTCTACACCGGCTTCGGTGGCTTCGACACGCACGCGGCGCAAGGCTCGGCGAGCGGCACCCACGCCAACCTGCTCGGCAGCCTCGACGAGGCGTTGAAGGGC
>CAMAUH010000152.1 GCA_945861365.1 Candidatus Kuenenia stuttgartensis | reverse complement strand
GGCAGGCGTGCGTCGATGGCGACCAGGGCATCGAGCAGATGCATGCACACCTTCATGCGGTCCGCGTCGTCGCTGGTGCGCCAGTGTTGCAGCGCGCGCTGCAGATCGCCGGCGAACTCCTTGGCGCGGGCCATCTGGACGAACCGGGTTCCCCACGCGACGTCGACGGGCAGCGCGCTGGCGAGTTGCTGCCGGATGCGGTGCGCATCGGACAACGTCGGTATGGCATCGGGTTGCTGCGCGCACAGCAACGCACCGAACGCGAGCATCGCGGCCCCTGGAGCGCTTCGCATCGCGGCATCGTGGCGCGGTGCGCGGGGGCGTCAACCCGTGCGAGGTCGTTCGGTCGTTCCGGTGTCCCGGCTCACGGCAGACTGCGACCCGCAACCCATCCCTGTCGATGCGTGCGTTTCCCCTTACGCGCCGTCGTGCGACGTGCCTGCTTCGGTGCCTTCCGCTGCACTTCCTCGCCGGCCATCGCCTTGGCGCAGGTCGGTGAAGAAGGCGCGTCGCATGCTTGGGCATGATGAAAGTGCCGTCACAATTGTCGCCGGCAACGACAAAAGTGACGGCAGTTCCGTCGAGGCCGCGTCCCTCGCCGTGGAGCCGTCGTTGGCCACAGGCACGACCTCTGGCGTCAGCGGCGCCGCGCGCTGCGGTGGCGGCGCGTGCGAACGGCGCTGTGTCGCTGCAGGCTCGGCAGGCCGTGGCGCCGCAGTTCGGTGGCGTTCCAGACCAGGAACGTGAGCAGGGTCAGGATCATCCCGAACCCACAGGTCACCTCATCGCTGCGTTCGATCGCGACCGCCGCGTAGATGAGGAACACCGAGGCGAGCGACGTGGCGAGCAACGGTAGCCCCGCCGGAACCTGCAGGCCTGCGCCGCGCAGAGTCGACAGCGCGCTGATGCCGAGTGCGTAGAAGAACAGCAACCATGCAGGCACGTGCAGGATCGCGACTTGCCAGGCGTTCCCGCTGACCGAGCCGATTCCGCGCAGGTGCTCGACGAGGGTCGGCTGCGAGTCGATGCGCAACCACGTGACGAAGGTCGCCAGGAACACGATGCCGGTGCACAGCCACGCGTGCCACGGCAGCTCCATCGCCCTCGGCCGCTCGGCGGGCGCTTCGTGGCGTGCCGGCTCCTGGGCGCGGTGCGTCGGCGGAATCGGCGGCGTGGCGGTGCCGGATGCCCCCGCGGTGCCCGCGGCTCGCACGTCGCGGCCCACGTCGCTCGCCGCCTGGTAGCGCAGTGCCGGATCGTTCTCGAGCGACTTCATCACCACCGGATCGAACCCGCGCACACCGGCGGCCTTCGCCGACGGCGGCTGGAAGCGCCCGATCGGCAGCTGCCCGGTCAGCATCTCGTAGAGCACGACGCCCAGCGAATAGAGGTCGGCGCGGTGGTCGACCTGGTTGGCCGACTGCACCTGCTCGGGCGCCATGTAGTGCGGCGTGCCGAGGCCCTGCCGCGTGCGCGTGAGGCCGGGCGCTGCCGAGTCCTGGCCCAGCAGCTTGGCCAGCCCGAAGTCGGCGAGCCGCACGCGGCCTTCGCTGTCGACGAGGATGTTCTCAGGCTTGATGTCGCGGTGCACGATGCGGTGCTCGTGCGCGTACTGCAGCGCGTCGCACAGTTGCGGCGCCATGCCGAGCACATCGGCCGGCGACAGGTGGCCCGCCGCCAGCAGGTCGCGCAGCGTGGCGCCGTCGACGAACTCCATCACCAGGAAGCAGAAGGAGCCCGCGGTGCCGAAGTCGTGGATGCGCACGATGCCGGGGTGGTCGAGCTTCGCGAGCGCCTTGGCTTCGCGTTCGAAGCGCTCGACGAACTGCGGGTCACCGACCAGGTCCGGCAGCAGCAGCTTCAGCGCGACGGTGCGGTCGAGCTTGTGGTGGCGCGCCCGGTAGACGATGCCCATGCCGCCGCGCCCGACCAGCGACTCGAGCTGGTAGTCCGGGAACAACGGCTGCAGCTCCGCGATCGACGGCGCGGCCGGTCCTGTCGCGGTCGGCGGCGGCGTCATCGCCAGGCCCAGGAGGCACCTGGGGCACTGGGCCGGCTCGCCAGCCGCCACCGGGAACTCGGCTTGGCAGCGGGGGCAGCGTGAGAGGGAGGTGGCCACGGAAGGGGTGGTTGGGTGGGTCATCGGCAACGGTGCTGACCCGTGCCCGGCGTTTCGTTACCGCATGGATGCGAAAAGTCCGGCGACAAAACGACCATGCCGTGCGGTCCCGGCCCTCGGGATCAGGGTGCTGCCAGCGCCGCCTGCAGCGCCCGCAACTCGTCGTCGATCTCGCCGGGCTCGGCGACCGTCTGCGCGACCTCGTCGCGGATCAGCTCGCGCAGCCGCGTGCGCAGCCGGTGCAGCGCCACGCGAACGGCGCCCTCCGTGCTGCCGAGGTGCAGCGCGACATCCGCGGCGCCAGTGCGGTCGTGTGCGCCGAGCAGGTGCGGTTGCAGTGCCGCCAGCAGCTCCTGTTTCGAGGGTGTCGCGTGTTCTTCGCGCAGTCGCTGCTGCGCCCGCTCCAGCAGCGCCATGGCCCATTGCCGTTCGAACGCCTGTCGTGGGTCGGGCTCGCCGCGCACCGCGAGTGCGTAGCGCTCGGCGGCATCGTCCCAGCGCCACGTCGTCACCGCACCGCCGCGTTTCGCCGCGCGCGCGCTGCGCTGCGTGTTGTCGACGAAGTGGCGGAACGCGCCGAGCAGGTAGTTGCGGAAGCGGCCGACGTTCGCGTTCGCCCCGGCGAGGCCCCCGTGTTCGAGCAGCTCGGCGCAGAACGACTGCACCAGATCGCACGCGGCGTGGTCGTCGCGGCCCTGCCGGCGCGCGAAGGCGTACAGCGGCAGCCAGTAGAGCTCGCACAGCTCCCCGAGGGCGCGGGCGGCCGTCGCCGGCTCGCTGGCGCCCGCGCGCGTGATGAGCGACCAGCGCGTGGTGTGGAAGGTGCCGTTGCCCATGCGCTCACGTGTAGTGGAACGACACCGTCAGCGTGCCCGCCCTGCAGCTGCGCACGCGCACCCAATGCGCGCTGAATCCGCTCGGGAACACGTGGTGCACATACCCCTGCGGCCCGGCCCCCAGCCGCACGTACTCCCGGAACACCCCGTTCCCCAACACGTCGACCTCGACCACCACTTCCGCCGCCGTGCTGCCGTCGTTGACCACGTGCACGACCTTGTGCTCGTAGCCGGTCATCAGGAACGGATCGCTGACGGCGCCCTCGTCGACGTTCTGCTGCCACCACACCGCACCCCAGCCCTGCGGCTTGCCCCAGCGCCACAGTTCGTCGAGGTGGCCGAACCACAGGCCCGACTGCGGTTGTCCGACCGCGTTGTCGGTCTGGTCGCCGGCTAGCACGAGCATGCCGCGCCACGACACGAAGTCGGGGCAGATCCGCAGGTGCGTGCAGATCGGCCGGATCGGGCCGATGACGCCGCCGTAGACCATCGGCGGCAGGTCGAAGAACGTGCCGAACGCGTCCATCAGGTAGCGCTCCGTCTGCACTTCGCGGATGCGCATCCACTCGGTGTTCCACGTGTGGTCGAACGACTGCGAGCCCTTGGGCAGCCGGTAGCGCGTCCACTTGCCGTTGTGCAGCGCGCGCAGGATCACCGAGCCGCGGTCCCAACCGAGCGCCCACAGCGTGTTGCCGTAGCGCGCGCCGGCGACCTGGTTCTGCTTGCCCGACACTTCGACGAACGGGTTCTGCTCGAGCACGGTCCAGCTGATGCCGTCCCATTCGGCGAGGCGGCCGGCGGCGCGCTGGCCGAGGTATTCGGGTTCCTCGTAGGTGTTGTTGGCGACGACCAGGCGGCCCTGCGCACTGAACGCGCCCTTGAAGTGCACCTGCGCGCCCTTCGGGATCGCCAGCTTGTCGACGAGGTTGGTCAGCTGGGTCGCGGCGAGCGTCGTCACGTCGACCTCGAACAGCAGGCCCTCCATGGTCAGGAAGTAGACCTTCTGCTTCGGGTCGATCAGGTGCCGGCACGTCGCGGTGAGGCGGTGCCCCTGCAGCGCTTCGATCGTGCGCACGGTGCCGTCGGCGGCGATCGCGTGCGGGCCGAGGAACACCTGCTTGCTGTCCCAGTGCACGAGGCGGTTGGCGAACGTGCCGGTCACCGAAGCCGGGTGCGGCCGCAGCACCATGTCGGCGTCCATCGAGTAGAGGCCGATGCCGCTGCCGCGCACGTGCGCGACGTAGCCGATCGCCCACAGCTTGTCGGCCCACGGGATCAGCGCGCCGATGCCGGTCTCGCTGTCGCTGCCGACGCCGCTCGCCATCACGGTCGCCTGCGGCAGCACGTTGCCGATGCGCAGTGGTTGTGGTGGTGGGTTCTGCGGGGGTGCTACGGCGAACAGGGCCAGCGTGGCGGCGAGGAGCATCGCGGGATGCTAGCGAACGGTGATGCGATGCTGGTCGCGCGCGCGATCAGCGCCGCGTCGGCGGCTCCGGCGTCGGCAGCCACAGCTCACTACCGGCAGGAACGTCTTCGACCTGCACCGGCTCCGACAGTGCGACGTCGGCGCGGCGTTCGGGATTGGGCGTGGCCGTGCCGATGCCCGCGAGTTTCGTGAGCACTCGCGAACCATCCGGTCGCCGCACCTCGAGCGCGTCGCCGATGCGGGGGCTGAGGTTTTCCCATGCGGTCAGTCCGTCCGGCGGCGAGGTGACCGCCACGAGTCGGCGGTTGCCCGGCAACGCGAACGGCATCTCGATCGCGAACACGCGCAGCGCCGTCGGGTCGATGCGCGCCGCGACGCAGCGTTCGGCCGCCACCACGATCTCGGCGTCGAGTTCGAAGTCGGGATCCGGCGAGCCCTGCTTCGTCCATGCGAACTCGCGCCACAGCGCCAGCACCGCCGGGCCATCGCCGTCGCCGCGGCTGCGGCGCACCAGCTGATCGCCGTAGGTCGCCATCGCGACTGCGGTGCCGAGGCTCGGGTCGTCGAGCAGCTGCTCGATCGCGGCGTCGGACAGCGTCACGTCGCGCTGCAGCGCGAGCGTGGCGAGGTGGTCGAACTTCAGCGCGCGGGCGCGGCGCTTGTCGGCGTTGCCGAGCTTCTTCGGCTGCAGGTGCGAACGCTGCACGATGCGCACGCAGACCGGGCAGCGGCAGCCGCAGTCGGTGACCGCCATCGTGCCCGGCGTCTCGACGAGGTCGAACGAGTGCAGCAGGTAGGAGCCGAACAGGTTGGCGAACGGCACCAGTTCCTTGGGCTCGGGGCGCGCGGCCGGCGGCAGGCCGGGCAGGTTGGCGGCGAGCCATTGCCGCGCGGCTTCGCCATCGGCGAGCCCGTCGTGCATGGCGGGGAACACCAGCGAGCGCCGGTCGACCAGCTGCGCCAGCCACAGCAGCAGCTGGTAGCTGCGTTGCTGCATCGACACGACCTGACGCAGTTCGTTCGCGGCCAGCACGCTGGGCTCTCAGGCCTCGACCGACGACACGACCGCCTTCTTCTGGCCGATCGGGTTGCCGAACTTGTCGGTCCCCGGCGTCTCCACCGGCTGGTACATCATGTTGCGCCGCTGCGGCACGAAGCCCGCGTCCTTGATGTGCCGTTCGATCTCCGGGATCGACGTCGGGTGCGTGCAGCCCGCCGAGCTGACGACGTTCTCCTCGAGCATCGCCGAGCCGAAGTCGTCGGCGCCCATCGCGAGGCCGACCTGGCACGTCTTCATGCCCTGCGTGACGAAGCTCGACTGGATGTGCGGCACGTTCTGCAGGTAGAGGCGCGACAGGCTCAGCGTGCGCAGGTACTCGGCGACGGTCGCCTTCAGTCCACCGCGGGTCGCGAGGAACTCCTTGCCCATCGCGGTGTTCTCCGGCTGGAACGTCCACGGGATGAACGCGGTGAACACGCCGCCGGTCTCGTTCTGCAGGTCGCGCACGCGCGTCATGTGCTCGATGCGTTCGGCGTCGGTCTCGACGTGGCCGAACATCATCGTCGCGGTGCCCTTGCCGCCGAGCTTCGCCCACTGGCGATAGACCTCGAGCCATTCCTCGGTGGTCGCCTTCTTCGGCGCGATGACCTTGCGCACGCGCTCGACCAGGATCTCGGCGCCGCCGCCGGGGATCGAGTCGAGGCCGGCGGCCTTCAGGTCGATCAGGATGTCGCGCACCGGCCGCTTCTCGAGCTTGCTGAGGTGCGTGATCTCGGGCGGGCTCATGCCGTGGATCCACACCTGCGGGTAGCGCTGCTTCAGGTCGCGGAACAGTTCGGCGAACCAGTCGCTCTTCAGCCGCGGGTGGTGGCCACCTTGCAGCAGCACCTGGATGCCGCCCTTGGCGATCAGCTCCTCGACCTTCTTGTAGATCGTCTCGCGCGTCAGCACGTAGGCGTCGCTGGCGTCCGGCGAACGGTAGAACGCGCAGAAGCCGCAGTCGGTGACGCAGACGTTGGTCGGGTTGATGTTGCGGTCGACGATGTAGGTGACGCGCACCTTGCCGTCGGCATGCGGCGGGTTGATGCGCAGCCGCACGTCGTTGGCCAGCAGGCCGAGCGAGGGTTGGTCGAGGCCGCGATACAGCGCGAGCGCTTCGTCCGGGGTCAGCGGGGCGCCGGCGATGGCCTTGTGGCCGAGGTCGCGCAGGCGGATCGGGTCGTGGGTGACGGCGGGCGTCATGGGGCGGGAAGGGTAGGGCGCGGCCGCGCCGCCGAGAAGGGCACGCGGGCCGCGTTCCTGAATGCCGCCCCACCCGGCCGAATTGCTCGCCGGGGACCGGGCTGTCAGTTGAGCCCGATCGTCTGCTTCATGCCGTTGCTGGCCGCGCTGATCAGGTCCGGCCCACCGAACAGGCCGCCCAGCACCACGTACTGCGAGTACAGGTCGACGCCGACCAGGCCGCTCGGGACCACCAGCGGCACCGTGCCGGTCACCGTCGCGCCGGGCAGCACGTTCACTTCCCACAGCAGCGCACCGGTCGAAGTGCTCAGCATGCAGCCCGGGGCCGTGATGGTCGGCAGTTGCAGGCCGGGGCGCGAGGCGCCGACGTCCAGCAGCTGGGCCCCGATGATGGTGCCCGCCGGCACGTTCACCGCGCCGTAGATCGCCGTCTGGCCGGTGAACAGGCGGCCGCCATAGACCGGATTGCCGACCACGGGCGTCGTCGCGACGGTCTGACCGATGTTGCCGGTGGCGCCTTCGATGCGGGTCACGAACGGCGTCTCGAGCGACAGGTCCCGCGACTGCGGATCGACCGAGCCGACCGCGCCGCCGATGCGGCCGCGGGTGAAGCCGACCACGCCGTGCAGGGTGCCCACAGCGGTCGTCCAGTGGCCGACGAACTGCGGCATCTGCGCGTAGCGGAACTCGACCACGCCGGTGGCCTCGTACAGGACGGCCTGGAAGCGGATCACCGAGTGGCCGCCGGCGCCGGCCGCCGTGACGACGCGGTAGAGCGCGGTGTCGAACCAGGTCACGTAGCAGACCGCGTTGCCCGGGCCGCCCGTGGTGTCCGTCTGCACGTGCAGGCCGCAGTTGGGGTTGGTCGCGGTGTTGCGGGCCGGGTTGAGGTCGTGCCAGAACGCGAACAGGCGCGCGGTGTAGTTGGTGGTCGTGCCCAGCACGTCGGCGACCGTGCCGAGGTAGGTGGCGTTGGTCATCGCGCTGTCGAGCCACACGAAGCCGTTCGTGCACGGCTTGATCGTCGTCGTGCTGCCGCCCGGATAGTTGAACGTGAAGCCGAGCGGGTGCGTGACGAGCGCGTCATCCGCGGTCGAGTTCGGCGTCGCGTTGATCTTGGTCGCGTCGAACGGCAGCGAGCCGTTGTTGACGACGTAGAAGTTCGGAGCCGCGGCGTTGTCGGGCACCAGCGTGAGGCCGGTCAGGTCGAAGGCCTGGCCGTTCTGGAAGTGCTCGTAGAACGTCGACGGCGAGCCGCCGCAGGCCGCGCCGTAGCGTTCGTTGCGGGCCGGCGTCGTCTGCGCGTAGCCACCGGGGCCGAAGAACTCGAGGCCGACGACCGGCGGTGCCACCGACGCCGTGCCGGTCGCGCTGGCGACCGCTGCGGTGTAGAGGCCCCGGCCGCGGATGCCGGCGCCCGAAGCCACCGTGTCCTGGATCGGGATCAGTGCCAGCGGCAACGCGTTGCTCGGCGCGGTCGGCATCACGATGTCGATCAGCAGGTTCGGCCTCGTACCGGTCGGGTCGTGCGCGTAGGCGAGCGCCAGCACGTCGAGGTCGATGCAGTAGTTGTTGGGGGTCGAGCCGACCGAGGGGGCGACCGTGACGTTCGTCGTGGCGGGCGTCGACATCGTCGTGGTCGCCGCGGCCAGGTTGGTCGCGAAGGTGTTCGTCAGCGTCGCCGCCGTCAGCGAGGTCGAGCCGACCGAGATCTGCACGTTGCCGTAGACCTGGCCGCCGAGGTTGGGCTCGCCGTCCTCCCCGCGGAAGCGGATCTTGCTGAGGATCGCCGCGCTGTTGACGCCCGCGTTCGTGAAGTGCGAAGCCTCGTACAGGATCTGGAAGTGGCCGCCGGTCGCGTTCCACCAGACTGCGGAACCGCCGTTGCCCACCTGGGTCGCACTCTCCATGAGGTGGTGGTTGTCCGGCAGGACGAGCTGTTGCTGCGCGAGCAGGCTGCTCGCGAACGAGATGGCGAGAATCGTGTGGGTTCGCATGCGTGTCGGTTGGTGAACAGAGAGCGCGCCACCATGGCGCGGCGGGACAATCTAGCGACAAGCACGGATCGCGGGAGCCCAGGCGCGATGGGCGGCGGCAGTGCGATGCGGCCCGGATCGGGCCGTGCGGCCACTCCAGGCAAGTTGCCGCGGGTTACCTGCCGGAGTGCAGCGGCTATTGCCGGTCGCCATGCGCCAAACCGTGTTCGCGTCGCTGTTGCTGCTGCTGGCCGCCTGCCACGACTCGGGCGGATCCAGCGACCCCGAGCTCGGGCGCGCGACGATCGGGCCGGCGGGTGGCGAAGTGGCCATCACCAGCGGCGACTACGCCGGGTTGCGCCTGCAGGTGCCGGCGGGGGCGCTGCTGGAGCCGACCGAGTTGCGCATCTTCGACGACC
>CAMAUH010000151.1 GCA_945861365.1 Candidatus Kuenenia stuttgartensis | reverse complement strand
CATCGTCCTCGGCGCGCAGCTTGCTGCGCTCCTCCGCCGTCATCGCCGCCAGCTTGTAGGGGTCGAAATGGCGCTGGCCGTGCCAGCCGGTGAGGTCCTTGCCGTTCCACAGCGCCACCACGGCCGGCTCGGCGGGCTTGACGGGGGCTGGCGGCGCGACCGGCGCGACAGGCTTCGAACACGCAGCGATCAGGAACGACGCGAGGAGCAGTCTGCGGTGCATTCGCGCCAAGCTACGTCGCGGCTGCTCGCGCGGGAAGCGAGCTCACGGCGCCAGGCGCTCGGTCCGCCACGCGCCGGCTTCGCGGCGGTAGCGGAAGCGATCGTGCAGCCGGCCATCGCGCCCCTGCCAGAACTCGACGGTCGACGGCACCAGCACGTAGCCACCCCAATGCGGCGGGCGCGGCACCGGCAGCTCCCCCACCTGCGCCGCCAGCGCATCGACGCGCCGCTCGAGTTCCTCGCGGTCGGCGACGACGCGACTCTGCGGCGATGCAGCGCTGCACAGCTGCGCCCGGCGCGGCCGGCTGCCGAAGTAGACGTCGGCAGCGCCCGGCGCCGCGTGCTCGACCGTGCCGGCGACGCGCACCTGGCGATTGCGCGGCGCGTGCCACCAGAACGTCACCGCCGCCCGCGGATTGGCCGCCAGCTGCACCCCCTTGTCGCTCTGCTTGTTGGTGAAGAACGACAGGCCGCGCGCGTCGATCGCCTTCAGCAGCACGATGCGGCAGTGCGGCTGGCCATCCGCATCGCACGTCGCCAGCGCCATGCCATTCGGCTCCGGCGCGCCCGCCTGTTCCGCCGCCGCCAGCCAGGCGCGCAGCAGCGCCAACGGCTCGGGCGGCAGGTCGCTCGCCAGCAGCGGCGCATCACCGTACTCGATGCGGAGATGGTCGAAGGTGTGGTCGTGCACGGAAGCATGGTAGGCGCCGGGCCGCCGCGGCCGGAACGTGCCTTCGTGCGTACATGGAAGCGACCGCCGTGGTGAACACGTCGATGCCCAGCAGGCCCGCGTTGTTCGCCTCGTTGTCCCGGTGCCATGCCCCCGACCCTGCTTGCCCACCATCGCCGGCAGCAATCCTGACGGTCCGCGGCCGGAAACCGCGTGTTGCAGGGCAGCCGGGCCTTTCGGACCGGCCCAACCCGCTCCCTTCTCATGTCACGCCTCGCCCTGATCCTCACCCTCGCCGCGGCCGCCCCCGGACTCGCGCAAACAGCCAACAGCCTGGTCGGCATCACCCGCAACGGCAGCGACCTGCGCCAGCAGTCGCACACCGCCTGCGCGGTGCTCAACCAATGCTCGCCGGCCGGCTTCCCCAGTGCCGCCGGTCTGCCGCTGAATGCCGGCGGCACGGCGTGGGACGCCATCCATGGCGCCGCGTGGATCAGCAATGGCAGGTTCGTCGCCTGCGTCGATGACGCCTGCAACTACCTGTGCACCCCTGTCCTGGTGCCGGGTCTCGGCGCCGGCGTCGTGGTCAGCGGTCTGGAAGCCGTGACCAAGCGCCAACAGCTGTGGGCGATCGACAGCGCCGACAACCTGCGCGTGCTCGACATGATGACCTGCCCGCCGGCCCCGGTGACCACGTGCCCGGTCGCGTTCCCGCTGCCGCTGGTCACCGGCGGCCTCGCCGTCGACGAACTCGCCGACCTGGTGTTCTTCGCGCGCCACGACCCGGCCACCGGCCTCAACTACATCGCCATCTCGTCGCTGCAGAACCCGTGCACGCTGCTGAGCACGCAACCGTTGCCGCCGTGCGCGATCGCGATGACCGCCATCACCGGCCTCGCCGTCGACTCGGTCGCGCGCCTGATCTACGCGACCAATGGCGAACGCACGATGGCGATCAGCTACGTGCCGCTCGTCGGGATCGGTGCCGTCTTCACCAATGCGACCTGCTGCCCACCGATGGCCGGCAACGTCGACCCGCTGGTCGGCCTCGCGCTGCGGCCGGGCCGCGCCACCCAGACCGGCGTCGCCTGCAGCGCCGCGGCATGCCCCGCGTGCCCGATGAACCATGGCCTCGACGGCGACTCCGTGCTCGGCAACGCCAACTTCCAGCTGCGCCTCGGCGGCGCCCCCGCGGGTTCGTTCGCGTGGTGCATGGTCGGCGACGGTCCGTGCGTGCCGGCGGGTGTCGTCGTGCCGCCGCTGTGCGGCCCGGCCCACACGCTGCCGCTGCTCGGCATCCTCGGCGCCAACCTGACCGTCGGCGCCGGCTGCGGCGCCAGCGCGGACTTCCCGCTGCCGATCCCGGCGAGTGCCGGCCTCGGCGGCATCGTGCTGAGCAGCCAGTGCTTCGTGTGGTGCCCGTTCGGCGCCGGTGGCACCGCGATGAGCCCGTGCCTGTCGTTCGAACTGCAGGGCCTGTGAGCCGATGGTCGCATCGCAGCAAGGCGAACGAGCACCGCGGGCCGTGATCGGCCGTGGCATCGGCCACATCCGACCGGGCAGCCACCGCTGCCCGCGGCGCGCACTATGCTCCTGGTCGAGCCACGTCGGCTCGCCTTCGTTCCTGCGCTGCATGACCGCCCCTCGACTCGGTGAAGTGACCATGCTGCTGCAGCAGGTGGCCGCCGGCCAACACGACGCACGCGGCCGCCTCGCCGAACTCGTCTACGACGAACTGCGCGTGCTCGCCGATCGCCAGCTGCGCGGCATGCGCGGCCAGACGCTGCAGCCGACCGTGCTGGTGCACGAAGCCTGGCTGCGACTGCTCGGCGACGCCGTCGGCGAGTTCAACAACCGCCAGCACTTCCTCGGCGTCGCGGCCAAGGCGATGCGCAGCGTGCTGGTCGACCACGTGCGCAAGCGCAAGAGCCAGAAGCGCGGCGGCGACGTCAGCACCGGCCCGCTCGACGAATCGGTCGCGTTCCTCGAAGCCGGCGAAGTCGACCTGCTCGACCTCGACGAGGCACTGCGCGAACTCGAAGCGAGCGACGCGGACCTCGCGCGCCAGGTCGAGATGAAGTTCTTCAGCGGCATGACCAACGCCGAGATCGCCGCGGTCGAAGGCGTGTCGGAATCGACGGTCGAACGCGGCTGGCGCTTCGCCCGCGCGCGGCTGCGCAGCCGGCTGGACGGCGGCACGCGCGCATGAACTGGCAACGCGTGCGCGCGGAGTTCGACGCGCTGGTGCAGTGCCCGGCGCCGGAACGCGAAGGACGCCTGCGCGAACTGGCGACCACCGACCGTTGGCTGGCGGAGCAGGTGCGCGACCTGCTGCAGCACGACGCGACCGCCGCTGGCTTCCTCGAACGCGGCCCGCTGAACGCGCGCCCCACCCCGACCGCGGGCGCCCACTTCGGTCGCTACACGTTGCGGCGGCCGCTCGGCACCGGCGGCATGGGCATGGTCTGGGAAGCGGAGCAGCAGGAGCCGCACCGCCGCGTCGCCTTGAAGCTGCTGGCGAACGTGCGCTCGCCGGCCGAGCAATGGCGCTTCCGCCACGAAGCCCAGGTGCTGGCCTCGCTGAACCATCCGGCGATCGCGACCTTCCACGAAGCCGGCACGACGCCGTGCGACGGCGTCGAGATCGCGTGGCTGGCGATGGAACTGGTCGAAGACGCGCGCGACGTGCTGGCCTTTGCCGCCGAACGCGAACTCGACCGCGGCGCGCGCATCACGCTGTTCCTGCGGCTGTGCGACGCGGTCGCCTACGGCCACCGGCGCTCGGTGCTGCACCGCGACCTGAAGCCCGGCAACGTGCTGGTCGACCGGGACGGCGCCCTGAAGCTGATCGACTTCGGCATCGCGCGCGCGGTCGGGGCCGGCGCGGAGCATCGCACGCACACCGGGGAGATCGTCGGCACGCTGCACACGATGGCGCCAGAACAGTTGCGCGGGCAGCCCGATGCGATCGGCACGCACACCGACGTCTATTCGCTCGGCGCGTTGCTCTACCAGTTGCTGTGCGGCCGCACGCCGTTCCAGTTCGACGGCCAACCGATGACCGAGATCGCGCGGCTGGTGCTCGAGACCGAGCCGCTGTCGCCGCGCGCGGCGCGGCCCGACCTGCCCGCCGACCTCGGCTGGATCCTGCTGCGCTGCCTCGCCAAGGAACCGCAGCGTCGCTACCCGACCGTCGACGCGCTGGTCGACGACCTCGAACGCTTCCGCGCGCACCTGCCGATCCAGACCGGGCCGCCGAGCGCGCTGTACCGCGGCAGCAAGTTCGTGCGTCGGCATCGCCTCGGCGTCGCGATGGCGGCGGTGCTGGCCGCCGGCCTCGGCGTCGGCGCCTACGGACTGTGGCGCGGCGCCGCGGACGCCCGCGCCGGCGAACGCACCGCGGTGCTGGCGCGCGAGGACGCCGACCGGCAGGCCGCGGCGGCGAAGGCCGCGACGCTGCTCGCCGAGACCGCCACGGCCGAGGCGCGAACCCGCGAACAGGCCGCATTGCGCGCCGACGCGACGAGCCGCGCCGTGCTGCGCGTCACGTTCGAACTGTTCGACGGCATCGAGGACAACGAACGCAGTCGCGACCTGAAGGTGCATGAGCTGCTCGACCGCACCCGCCTCGACGAACGCGCGACGCACGACCCCGCGGTCGAGCAACAGGTGCGCGAGGTGCGCGGCAATGCCTACGACCGCCTGCACCGCCCGCACGAAGCCCGCGCCGAGTTCGAACGCGCGGCGGCCCTGCAGGCCGCGGTCGTCGAGCGCGCGGTCGAGGCCAAACCCGCCGTGCGCGAGCACGGGCTCGTCATCGACGCCGAGCTCGGCCGGCTGCTGGCGCGCACCGGTGATCGCGAGCGCGGCGAAGCGCTGCTGCAGGATGCGGTCGAGGCCGTGGCGAGCGCCGACATCGGGACGCGCCGGGCCGTGCTGCGCACGTGGTGCCGCTTCACCAGCGAGGAGAACCGCTACGCCGACCTGCTGCAGACCGCGCGCGAGCTGCGTTCACTGGCCGAAGCGGCCGGCGAACGCGTGCGCGCGATGGAAGCCGACCGCTGGATCGCCGAAGCCGCGACCGCGCTCGAACAGCACGAGCTGGCGAAGACCGCGTCGAAGCAGGCCTGGGAATGCGCCCGCGAGCTGCACGGCGACGAGCACTGGACCACCTGCGCGATGCTCGAGACCCACGTGACGACGCTGCATCGCGCCGGCGAACTCGACCAGGTCGAAGCGCTGTATCCGCGGCTGATCGAGATGACCGCGAAGGCCTTCGGCGAACGGCACACCAACGTGCTGATGGTGCGCAACAACCAGGTGCAGCTGCTGATGGCGCGCGGCAAGCGCGACGACGCGATCGCCGCCATGCGCGCCATCGTCGACACCTACACCGCGATCGGCGGCCCGCTGACGACCGGGCACCTGACCGCGCTGCACAACCTCGGCATGGTGCTGAACCTGAGCGGTCGCTTCGCCGACGCCGAGCCGCTGCTGGCGAAGGCCGCGGCGGCGTCGCGTTCGCTGTGCGGCCCCGACAATCCGGAGGGCCCGATGATGCGCTTCAACCACGGCGCCTGCCTCGCGTGGAACCTGCGCTTCGCCGAAGCGGAGCCGGTGCTGCTGGCCGAGTACGAGGCGCTGCAGGCGCTGCTGCCGGCCGACCACGCGATCCTGAAGAAGTCGCGCCGCACGATCAGCGACGCCTACCGCAAGAACGGCAAACCGGACGAAGCGAAGGCCTGGGCCGCGAAGTAGCGCGCCCGCGACATCACTCAACGCGCAGCGACGAGGGCCTCGCCACGCACCACGGCGGCGCCGGCATCGGGCGCGACGCCATCGGCGCCGATCACCAGGTGCAGATCGGGCACGACCGTGAACGGCAAGCCACCGACCAGGATCGGCGGGCACCGTTCGCCGAGCACGTGCCGCAGCCGCGCGATGGTCTCGCGCGCAGCGCCGATGTGCAGCACCAGCGCGACGCTGCATGCGACCAGGTCCACGGGACGATCCTGCAGCGTCCACTCGAGGTCGCTGGCCGGCATGTCGGCGCCGAGGTGCCAGGCCTCCCAACCATGCTGCTCGAACCGTTCCGCGACCAACCGGATCGGGATGTCGTGCAGGTTGCCGCCGACGGCGAACGTCAGCACGGTGCGGCCGTTGCGCGGCGCCCGCGGCGCCAGACCCGCCAGTCGATCGATGCTCGTGCGCACGATCTGCGACACGAAGTGCTCGTCGGCGATCGGGATCTCGGCCATCAGCCACATACGGCCGACCTCGCGCTGCACCGGCGTCAGCAGTTCGTCATGCAAAGACGCGACCGAGTGTCCCGCCGCCTGCAGACCGAGCAGCAGATCCAGTGCGTCCTGCCGCCGGTTCTCGAGGATCGCCAACAGGAAGCGGCGCGCTGCATCGAGCATCGGTCCCGAGCCGACCAGATGACTCGGCAGCTCGATCGGCGCCGTCGCCAGGCGCGCTTCGCCGTGGTCGAGGTGGCGCAGCAGCGTCGCGTGGCTCGGCGGCGGCAACTCGCGCAGCAGCGTCGCGCGCAGCGCCTGCAGGTTCGCGGTGAGGTACTCGGCCGCCACGCCGCGGTGTGCGAGTGCCACCTTGTACCAGGCGAGCTGGTGCGCGAAGAGTTCGGGGCGATCGACGCCGACCGCCTCGGCCAACGTCAGCAAGCGCACGCGCGTGTCTTCGACCGGATCGACGAACGTCGCCGGCAAGCCGCGCGCGAGCAGCGCCGGCTGGGCTGCGCCGAGCTCCTGCACAGTGGCCACGGCGAGGGCGCGAGCCCCCTGGTGCAACAACGCGGCGGCGAACCGTTCGGACGACTGCATGGCGAGGTTCTAGGCACTTGCGGCCAGACCTCAATGATCTGCCCATTGCCGTGCATCCGCGAACAGCACGCCAGCGAACTACGCCCCGTCCCGCCGGCAGCGCATTTCCGCTGCGGCCGGATCGAAGCCAAACCATGAACATCCGCCTCACCACCATGCTCGCCGTCGGCGCTCTCGCCCTCGGCCTCTCCGCCCAGACCCCGGCCGATGCCGGCGCCAAGAAGAGCGACAAGGACATCGTCGCCACGGCGATCGCGGCAGGCTCCTTCCAGACGCTGGTCGCCGCCGTGAAGGCCGCCGGCCTCGTCGAAACCCTGCAGGGCAAGGGCCCGTTCACCGTGTTCGCGCCGACCGACGACGCGTTCGCCAAGCTCGGCAAGGACGCCATCGCCGACCTGCTGAAGCCCGAGAACAAGGCCAAGCTGACGGCCATCCTGACCTACCACGTGGTCGCCGGCGACAACCCCGCCGCCAAGGTCGTCACCGTCAAGGAACTGACCAGCGTGCAGGGCAGCCCGCTCGCGATCGTCGCCGACAAGAACGGCGTCACGGTCGGCACCGCGAAGGTCGTCAAGACCGACGTCCTGGCGCAGAACGGCGTCATCCACGTCATCGACTCGGTGCTGCTGCCGCCGGACAACCTCGTCGCCACCGCGGCGAAGGCCGGCAAGTTCCAGACGCTGCTGACCGCCGCGACCGCCGCCGGCCTCGCCGAGACGCTGAGCAACGACGGCCCGTTCACGGTGTTCGCGCCGACCGATGAGGCGTTCGCCAAGCTCGGCAAGGACACCATCGCCGACCTGCTGAAGCCCGAGAACAAGGCCAAGCTCGCGTCGATCCTGAAGCACCACGTCGTCGCCGGCCGCGTCAAGGCCGAGGCCGTCGTCAAGGTGAAGGAAGTGAAGACGCTGCAGGGCACCTCGCTCGCCGTGAAGGTCGAGCAGGGCAAGGTCAGCATCGGCGGCGCCAACGTCGTCGCCACCGACGTGATCGCCGGCAACGGCGTCATCCACGTGATCGACTCGGTCCTGCTGCCGAACTGATCCCTGGCCAAACCCTGCACCGGCTGATCTCATGAGCACCTGCGCGGTCCGTATCGTAGAACGGTCGCGCACGACCCCTCGCGGCATGCCCGAAGCGCTGCTCCCCCGAATTGCCAATGGCGACATGATCGCCGTCAACGAGTTCCTCGGCCGCTACACGGCCCAGGTGTGGGGGCAGGCGCGCCGCTTCTGCCGCAACGCGCAGGATGCGGAGGATGCCGTGCAGGACATCTTCCTGGAGCTGTGGCGCAGCGCTGCGCGCTTCGACGCCGAGAAGGGCAGCGAGATATCGTTCGTAGCGACGATCGCCCGCCGCCGGCTAGTCGACCGCGTGCGGCGCCTTACGAGCCGCCCCGCCACCGATACCCTCGAGGATCCGAGCGTGCTGCCGGCGGCGCCGACCCCGGCGGCCATCGAGCAGGACGACGAACTCGTGCGCGCGCGCGCCGCCATGCAACAGCTGCGACCAGAACAACGCGAAGTGCTCGAACTGGCGCTCGGCCACGGCCAATCGCACCAGGAGATCGCGGCGACGATCGGCATCCCGCTCGGCACCGTGAAGAGCCATGCCCGCCGCGGCTTGATCCGCCTGCGCGAGATGCTCGGCGTACCGACCGAGGACGGAGGTGCCAACCCATGAGCGCCGTGCACGATCGAGCCTACGACGAACTGCTGCCCGACGCGGCCCTCGGCTGGACCGACGACGCCACCGCCTACACCGCGTTGCTGCAGGACCTCGAAGCCCGCACCGAGTTCGAGCAACTCGAGCGCACCGCTTCGCTGGCCGCGCTGGCGCTCGCCACCGAAGACCCGCGCGTACACCAGGCCGACCTGGTGCGTCTGACCACCAGGCTGCACGCCGACGCGGTCACCTACTTCGCCGCCGCCCGCCCGACCACCCCACCGCTGCGTCCATTCCGCGAAGCGCTGCCCTGGCTGCTCGCCGCCGCGAGCCTGGTGCTGCTGATGTGGCCGCGCCGCGAGGCGTTCGTGCCGACCATCGATCCGGTGGCAGCCCGCGCCGACCTGCTGCTTTCGCGCCACGAACTCGTGCAGTGTGCATGGCAACCGGGCCCGAGCCCGCGCGCCGGCAGCGTGCAGGGCGACGTCGTCTGGGACAGCAACGACCAACTCGGCTACCTGCGCCTGCGCGGCCTGCCCGAACTCGATCCCGGACACCGCTACCAGCTGTGGATCGTCGACGCCGAACGGCAGGGCCCGCCCGTCGACGGCGGCCTGCTGACGCTGCCGCGCGCCAACGGCGAAGTCATCGTGCCGGTGCA
>CAMAUH010000150.1 GCA_945861365.1 Candidatus Kuenenia stuttgartensis | reverse complement strand
AGGCAACCCGCGATGCGGCGCGCGTCGACGAACCGCACCTCGGCCTTGCGCGGGTGCACGTTCACGTCGACCTGTTCGGGCGGCATCGTCAGTTGCAGCACGTAGACGGGGAATCGCCCGCCCATCAGGTACTCGCGGAACGCCTGCCGCACGCCGTGCAGCGCACTGCTCTCGCGGGCGAGCCGTCCGTTGACGAACATCAGCTCCAGCTTGCCGTCGCGCCGCGCGAGGTCCGGTTCGGCGAGCAGCCCCTCGATGCCGAGGTCGGGGAACCGCCGCGACACCGGCACGAGGCCGCGACCGAGCTCGTTGCCGAAGCACTGCTGGAAGCGCTGGGCGAGGCTCTCGCCGCGCGGCAAGCGCAGGATCTGGCGCTCGTCGGCGACGAACGTGAAGTCGATGTCGAGCCGCGCCAGCGACAGTTCGGCGACCAGTTCCTGGATGCGCGCCTTCTCGGACGCCGCCGACTTCAGGAAGCGACGGCGCGCCGGCACGTTGAAGAACAGGTCGCGTACCTCGATGCGCGTGCCCTCGGGACATCCGCACGGCCGCGGCGGCGTCTCGACGCCGCCGTCGCAGCGGATCTCGTAGCCGGCATCGGTGCCGCGGCGGCGACTCTGGATGCTGGCGCGCGCGACGGCGCCGATCGACGCCAGGGCCTCGCCGCGGAAGCCGAGGCTGCCGATGTGCTCGAGGTCCTGCACGTCCGCCAGCTTGCTGGTCGCGTGGCTGGCGAACGCCAACGGCAGGTCCTCGGGCAGGAAGCCGTCGCCGTCGTCGGTGATGATGATCGCCTCGGCACCGCCACCGCGGATCTCGACGCGCACGCGCGTGGCGCCGGCATCGAGCGAGTTCTCGACCAGTTCCTTCACCACCGAAGCCGGTCGTTCGACGACCTCGCCGGCGGCGATCTGGTTGACGACGGCGGGCGGCAGACGCTTGATCACAGGTCGAGGTCCTCGGCGGTCGGGATCGGAACACCATCGAACCACTGCGCCAGGAAGCGCTCGAGCAGCACGTCGGGGTCCTCGCCGGTCAAACGGCTCCCGCGTTGGCAGTTGTGCAAGGCCAGCAGGCCGCGCCGCAGCTTGTCCTGCGGCAAGCGCTGCACGCGCTCCGCGAAACGGTCGCCGAACTGGTAGATGCCGAGCCGCGCCGCCACATCGCGCGGCGCCACGCCACTGTCGGCCAGCTGCCGCCCTTCGAGCGACGTCGCCATCTGGTTGTAGAGCCAGCTCGTCGCGAACGGGAACACGCCGCCACTGTCCATCGCCTTGCCGTCCTTGCTGCGCACCCCGCGTTCGAACATCGCGCGCACCGCACGCCACGCGGCGCGCCGGTCGTCGCCGAGCACCGCGTCGGCGAGGTCGAAGGGCGTGGCCTCGAAGCTGCAGGTCAGCTTGCCGTGCAGGTCCTCGGGCTTGAACGGTCGCCGCTTGGCGTCGGCGCCGACGCGGTCGCGCAGGCGCTCGAGTTCGGCCAGCAGCTCGGCCGGTTGCTTGCCGACCTGCATGACGACGAGCCACGCCGCATCGGGAGCCAACGGCACGCCGAGCTTCGCCGCGCGGCTGACCACCCACTTGCACAGCTCGGCCTCGAACGGGCCCTTCGAGCGGTCGTATGGCATGTCGTAGAGGTCGCGGAAGTCGAACAGCGCGCCGCTGTCCGCCAGCGTCTTCACGAGCGCAGCCACCACCTTCTTGCGCTTGTCGAACTTCTTCGCCTCGACGATCAGGCCACAGCCCTTGCCGAACTTCGGCAGCAGCGCTGCGACGGTGGCCCCGTGCTTGCGCCACCACACGGCACCGCGCCGCACGACGACGTAGGCGCTGCGCGCGAACAGGCCACCACCGCGCAGGTCCTGCAGTTCCGGGCATTGCGCGAGCCCCACCGCGACATCGGCATCGGCGGGAGCCGGCTCGTCCGCGTCGACATCTCCCTCTCCACCACCACCGCCATCGCGCTCCGCGCCGGCATCGACCGTGCGCAGTTCGGCATCCTTGGGCACCGCCGCCAGCAGGCGGTCGGTCGCCTCCGCGCGGAAGAAGTCGTTGGTGCCGCCGACCAGCACCAGCGGCGGCAACGGCTTGCCGACGAGGCGCGCGAGGCGGGTCAGTTCTTCTTCGGGGTTGGGCGTGGCCATGGTCGACGGCGGGCGCGGTTCACCAGTACAGGTCGACGCAGCCGGCGGCGAACAGCAGCAGCGCGATCGTGCCGTTCGCGGTGAAGAACGCCATCTGGATACGCGACAGGTCGTCCGGCCGCAGCAGACGATGCTGCCAGACGAGCAGCAGTGCCGCGACCCCGACGCCGGACAGGAACACCGGGCCGAGCGGCACCAGCAGGCCAAAACCCACGAAGCCGGCGACCGCGCAGCAGTGCAGCACCCGCGCGCACCACATCGCACCGCGGGCGCCGAGCCGGGCCGGCAGCGAGAACAGGCCGTGCGCGCGATCGAACGCCTCGTCCTGGCACGCATACAGCACGTCGAATCCCGCGACCCAGGTCGCGACACCGGCGCCGAGCACCGCCGGTGCGAGCGTGCGAGCCGAGAAGGCGCCGTCGGCCGCCAACCACGCCGCCAGCGGCGAGATGCCGAGGGCGACGCCGAGCCACAGGTGGCACAACGAAGAGAAGCGCTTCACGTGGCTGTAGCCGAGCAGCCAGGCCAGCGTCGGCAGGGCGAGCCAACCGCACAGCGGCGACAGCGACCAGCAGACCAGCAGGAACACCACGCCAGCCCCGCCGGCGAGTGACAGGGCCGCGCCAGCGCTGACGATGCCGCGCGGGATCTCGCGGTTCGCGGTGCGTGGATTGGCGGCGTCGATACCGCGATCGGCGTAGCGGTTGTAGGCCATCGCCGCGGTGCGCGCCGCGACCACGGCAGCGACCACCGAGGCCAGCAGCCGCAGGGACGGCTGGCCGGCGGTCGCGGCGAGCAGCGACAGCAGCGCGAAAGGCAGCGCGAACACCGAATGCGACAGCTTCACCAGCGACGCCAGCGCGCGCGCGTTGCCGACGGCCCCGACGGCAGTCACGGCGTCTCTCCTTCGTCGTACGGCGAGGTCGGCGGCGGCGACTTCGGCGGTGTCTGCCAGCGGCGCGTCAGCGTGTGCTCGATGCGCAGGCGGTCGAGGATCTTGCCCACCACGAAGTCGACGAGCTCCTGCACCGTCGTCGGGCGGTGATAGAAGCCCGGCATCGCCGGCAGCACGATCGCCCCCATCTGCGCGAGCGCGAGCATGTTCTGCAGGTGCAGGACCGACAGCGGCGTCTCGCGCGGCACGATCAGCAGCGGCCGGCCCTCCTTCAGCGCGACGTCGGCGGCACGCTCGACGAGGTTGCTGGAGAAGCCGTGCGCCACGCGCGCCAGGGTGCCCATGCTGCAGGGACACAGGATCGTGGCGCGCAAGCCGGCGCTGCCCGAGGCTGGCGTGGCCTCCACGGCATCCAACGCGTGCACGAACAGGCGCTGCCGCAGCGGTGCCGCGAACAACCCGGCGAGATCCGGGCGCTGCAGATCGAGCTGGAAGCCGGCTTCGTGCACGAGCACGCGTCCCGCCGCGTGGGTCGCGCAAAGGTGCACTTCATGGCCTTCCTGCAGCAGCACCTCGACCAGGCGCAAGCCGTAGGCGATGCCACTGCCGCCCGTGAAGCCGACGGCGAATCGATCGCCCGGTGCCGCGCGTCCGCTGCGTTCAGTGTTCATCGGCGAGGTAGAACCACAGGTTGTAGATCGCGTGCGTGTAGACGCACACGCCATATCCGCGTCCCCACATCAACAGGCCGAGCAACAGGCCCGCCATGGTGCGGAACAGGAAGCGCCGCGAGTCCCATGGCTCGCCGCACAGGTGATGGAACCACGAGAAGACGAGTGCGCTGGCGACCACCGCGAAGATCCCGGCAAGCCAGCGCGGCAGCGCCCATGCCGCGATCGCGCGCGCACCGAGCCAGGCGAGCACCGACATCAGCCCGAGCCGGAACAGCAGTTCTTCGAAGATGCCCGCACCGAGCGAACCGATCAGGTTGCCGACCAGGGTGTCGTCGATCGGTGCGATGGCCAGCACGCGCGCCGCGGAACTCGCCAGCGCCGTGGCGATCGGCCCCAGCATCAGCGCGTAGAAGGTGCCTTCGAGCGCGATGACGGCGGCGACGCGCAGCCAAGGCACCTGGCGGCGCTCCAGCGAGCGCGCCGCGAACAGCAGCAGCGCCAGGAACGACAGGCTGAGCGCCCAGTGTGCGCGTTCGCCGAAGCGCTGGAGTTCACGCAGCAGCACCAGTTCCGCGCCGTTGCGATCGGCAGGCGCCAGCGTCAGGCGCAGCGCCTCGTAGACGACCCACAGCGGCAGCACCGCGAACAGCCCCACCGCCGGATCACGGGACCAGGCGAAGTAGCCGCTCGGCGTGACCGCCGGGGCGACCGGCTCAGTGGGCGACTTCGCCACGGTAGATCGCGGCGATGCCGCCGGTCAGGAGTCGGACCGCTGGTCGCTGCAGACCGGCCTGCCGCATCAGATCGAGGAACCCTTCGCGCTCGGGAAACGCAGTCACCGAATCGTGCAGGTAGCGGTACGCGCCGTTGCGAGCCCCGGAGATCCACGCGCCGAGCCGCGGCAGGATGCGGCGGAAGTAGAACCAGTAGGCAGCACCGAGCAGCGGCACTCGCGGCTTGCTGAACTCGAGCACCACGACGCGGCCGCCGGGGCGCACGACACGCGCCATCTCGCGCAAGCCGAGCAGGGGATCACTGACGTTGCGGATGCCGAAGGCGACCGTGGCAAAGTCGAAGGACGCCGCCGCGAACGGCAAGGCGAGCGCATCCGCGGCAACGAACTCCGACGGTGCCGCCCCATCTTGGTGCTGCGCCTTCTTGCGGCACGCGCGCTCCAGCATCGGCACGCAGAAGTCGGAGCCGACCATGGTCGCCCCGGCATGCTGCAACGCGAAGCACAGGTCTCCAGTGCCGGTGCAGACATCGAGGCCACGTTCTCCGGGCACGACATCGACCACGCGCACGGTCCGCCGCCGCCACAGCACATCGATGCCCAGCGACAGGGCCCGGTTCGCGCGGTCGTAGCCCGGCGCCACGGCGGCGAACATGTTGCGGATCGTCGGGCCCTCGGGCATCCGGACGATTCTGCGCAGGCTGGCGGTGAACCTCAATCTTCGACGCGAACAGAAACACAGCGGGCCCTCGATGCTCGGCATCGAGGGCCCGCTGTGGCAGGACGCCGGCGCCCCGCAGGGCGCCTGCATTCCGGCTCACTGACGCGAGTGAGGATTCACTGGCGCGAGCAGGGATTCACTGGCGCGAGCAGGGATTCACTGGCGCGAGCATGGCTTCACTGACGCCAGTAGTTTGACACCACGCGCACGCCCGGGACCGGGATCGTCGCGATGCGGGTGCCGGTCGCGATCTCGAACACGTCGACGTTGCCGACGTCCGAGAGCGCCACGAACAGCAGGCGCGGCGCCGAGGCCGGCGTGTTGGCCAGGCGCAGCGTGTACTTGCCGGAGTGGATGTACGGCGTCGTGTTGTAGTTCGGCGCCTGGATGTTGAGCTGGCCCGCGAGACCGCCGTTGTTGCGCAGATCGTCGGTGGCAAGATCGATGATCGAGTTGCCACTCATGAAGTTGCCGAAACCCGCAGTGGACCCACCGAGGGTCTGCGTCACGCTCCAGACCTTCTGGCGGTAGGTCGGTGGCAGGATGAAGCCGCCGGTCACCGGGCTGATCGGCAACTGGCCGTTCGGCGACGCGGTGAGCGCCAAACGCGACACCTGACCCAGCCCCGAAACGTCGGTGTGCCCGATCAGCACGCCGCCCTTGGCCGCCGCGTGGTCGTAGTGCATCGACCGCGCCCGCGGGAACTCCACCGTCGTCACCGAGCCGATGATGTCGTTGAAGCCGATGCCGTTGACGCCATCCGGCCCCGACTCGTAGATCGCGATGGTGCCGTTGCTGTTGAGGATGTAGGCGTAGTAGAGGCCCGAGGTATTGCCCGTCGCCTGGTAGCGCTCGGTCGCGATGACCTCGATCGGCTGGTTCAAGAACCCGCCCAGCTGGCGGCGGACCGTGAAGTCCAGCGCGTTGATGACGGTCAGGAAGTTGGCTTCCGTGGAGACCACGAGCACGTCCTCACCGTCCGGCTGCCACGACACGGCCGACGGGCCCGTGCCGATGCGCGTCTCCGCGACGACCTGATGGAAGAAGGCGCTGGTCGGATCGATGTCGATGAAGCTGACCGACGAGCTGGCGAAGTTCGTCACCGCGAGGCGACGCATGTTCGGCGACATCGCCATGCTGACCGGGTCCGACAACTGGATCGTGTCCAGCACCGTGAACCGGTTGCTGTTCAGCACCACCACCTGGCGGTTGTTGCGGTCGAGCACGTAGAGGAAGTGGCCGACCTGCTGACGGCAGGTGAACGGGCAGAACGGCGTCGGCGGCGGCGGCGAACCGGGCGGCGGCTGCGGACCGACGAAGACACCCATGAAGGTCGTGCCGTAGACACCGATCTCGTTCTGCACGCTCGAGAAGGGATTGCCCTGCACCAGCAGGTTCAAGCCGACGGCCAAGCAGCCAGCGGGCGGCCCACCGGTCACGAGCCCTCCTGGCGGGCCGAGCGACGACTTCACATTCGGCTCATCGCCGAAGATCGCGCGGTTCGGGTTCGGCGGCGGGAACACCAGCTTCGGCGGGTTCGGCACCGGCGGCTGCGTGATCGTGTTGCCGACCATCGCCGTGTTCGTCAACTGGTTGATCTGGTTGGCGCGCGTCGCGTTCCGGTTGATGTTCTCGTTGTTGAAGATCAGGTCCAACGGCGCACCGATGTGGATGTCGGTCACGTCGCCGACGATCGGATCCTTCAGCAACCGCGTGTTGCCGTTGGTGTCCTGGGTCAGCGTCAGCACACCCTTGCTGCCGGCATCGAGGTTGGAGGTGCCCGGCGACAGCGACGGCGACACACCGGGCACACCGATGTTCGGGTTCAAGCCGAACCGGGTGTCGGTGATGTCGCCCGTGCCTTGCCCGAAACCGTTCAGGTCGATCACGGCGACACCGGGCTCCGCACCACCGATGCCGACGTAGACGGCCTCGGGTGCGACCGGCGCGTTGGTGATGCCTGGGCCATCACCCGTGGTGAAGCGCGTCGTGACGGCCTGACCGATCTGCACGCCACTGAGGCTGTTGATCGTGGTCGCCTGCACCGCGATGTCGACGGTCGACTGGCCGGGCAGGTTGTAGGCGGGCTTGATGATGTAGTTCGTCAGGTCGCCGTAGCTGATCGGGTCAGCGTAGTAGATGACCGGGAACGTCTGCGCGGCGGCGGTCACCGACAACGACACGCCACCCGTCGGCGGCGTGAACAGCGTCCTGTCGAAGAAGGAACCGACCTGACCTGGCTGCACCGGCTTGTTGAAGCGGACCAGGATCGAACCGGTCGGATCGACACCCGTCTGGTTGTTGCCCGGGGAGATCTGCGGCGTCGTCAGGTAACCGAGCACCTGCGGCGGCGCCGTGTCCGGCCCCACGGTCGTCGCGACACCGACTTCCTGTTCGAGGATGTCGTTCTCCGAGTCGCGCACGGCGTTCGTGACCACGATGCGGAGCAATCGGTTGGCAGGGAACGTCTCGACCGTTGCCAGGTTGTTGTCGCTGTCCGCGACGAACACGAACGACTTCCTGCCCGCGAGGTCCGCCGAGCCGGCGTAGATCGGGAAGCCGTTCGCGCGCGAATCGACGATGTCGATCGAGTTGGTGGTCGTGTTGGCCCGCACGGCCTCACGCTTCACCAGGGCGCCAGCCTCGTTGTAGTACGTGAAGCCGTTGACGAAGCCGCGACCCTGCAACGTGATCGAGGTCTCGGTCGACGGATCGTAGGCCAGGATCGAAAGCGCCCCCGTCAGACCCGAGCTGCCCTGGTCCGCGAGCAGGCTGCTGATGATCGAGTCGGCGTCCAGCTTGTGGCTGAACGTGAAGTGCAGGAAGTGGTTGCCCGGGTTGCCGTCCGGCAGCACCGCTGTGGTCGGCAACGTGGCGACCGGCAGCACACCGTTGTTCCCGTTGACCAGCTGCTTCAGCGTCGCCGCACTCTCGATGTTGACGACCGTCGTGGTCGGATTGCCGAACGAGTCGACCGTCCGGATGCGGTACGGATAAACGCTGCCCGCACCGGTGCTGATGCTGACAACCTTGAACTGGCCACGGTTGTCTGGGTCACCAGCGGAACCACCGGCACAGCCGGCGACCATGGCGCCGACCACCGCAGCGAGCGGCAGGGAGAGGGCCGAACCAGCGCGAGCAAGCAAGCGCGGCGGGTGCATTGGATTGGCTTTCATGGGATCGGAAATCCACCCGCGTTTCGGCGGGTGCAGGGTCTACTCCGGGGACGAGTCGGACCAGGGAAGCCGTAGAACGCTACCTCACCACATCTTCCATGCAAGCGAAGTGTCGTTCGAGCGGCCTGGACGCGACCCCCAGGAGTGCCGCACAGAAGGCAAAGGCAGTGCCTGGCTCGATTGCAGCAACAACACCCGGTGGCAGCGTCGCCAAACGGCGCCAGCTTCAGCTCGACTCGGCAGCGCAAGCCCCATGACTCCAACGGCTTCAGCCAATCGCACCGAGGGCAGGCGAACGCGGTGAGCAGAATCGCACGCCGTGCGCGTCCGCACCCACATCGGCACGCATCACCGGCCGCGCGGCCGCGACACGAGCTCGTGACAGAGGACGCCGCGGCGCGTTCCCGCTGGCGCGCATTGCTCGCCCCCGCCGCCCATGCCAACAATGCCGGACCCGCGGCGCATGCACGACCCACTCGCCGACTATCGCCGCAAACGCGACTTCACCGCGACCCCCGAACCAGAGCCGGGCCCGGCGGTGCGGCGCCGCGACAACGTGTTCGTGGTGCACCGGCACGAAGCACGCCAACTGCACTACGACCTCCGCCTCGAGCACGCCGGCGTCTTGAAGTCGTGGGCGGTGCCGCGCGGGTTCACGTTCGACCCGGCGGAGAAGCGTCTGGCCGTGCGCACCGAAGACCACCCGCTCGAGTACGAGCACTTCTCGGGGCGC
>CAMAUH010000149.1 GCA_945861365.1 Candidatus Kuenenia stuttgartensis | reverse complement strand
CCGTCGACCTGGTCCTGCATCAGCGCGATCAGCGGCGACACGACGACGACGAGGCGGTCGAGCACCAGCGCCGGCAGCTGGTAGCACAGCGACTTGCCGCCGCCGGTCGGCATCACGACGAGCGCGTCGCGGTGGTCGAGCGCGGCGTCGATCGCTTCGCGCTGCAGCGGCCGCAGCGTGTCGAAGCCGAACCAGCGCTGCAGGGCAGCGCGGATGGCGGCGTCGCGGTCTTGGATCGGCTGGCTCGTGGTCACGGGCCACCTTCGTAGCGCATCGACGGGCCACGGCGCGAGGCCGGGCTCATGCCCGGTTCAGGCCGCGTAGGCCTTTAGCACTCCATCGCACAGGTAGATCGACCACAGCTTGCCGTCGATGTCGTATTCGTCGCCCAGGAACCGGCAGTTGGGGTTGGTGCTACAGGCGTTGCCGGCGCTGGCCGGCAACCCGGGCGGCGGCAGCAGATGCTGCGCGTCAGCGACCGCCAGGGCCACCATCTTGGGTGCCAGGGCGCGATCGGAAGCCGCCGAGAAGCCGGGCAGCAGGATGCGAATCTCCATGGTTCGATTCTCCTGCCAGGACTAGCGGACGTCAGCGCATCGGTAACCGCTGGCGGTACAGGCGCAGGCCGTGGGGCCGGTAGCTCGACTTCGGCTTCGTGTCTTGGGTCGGATCCGTCGGCACACCCATCGCAAACAAAGGGAAGAACGTCAACACATCATTCTCCAGCATCGGGAACGGAACCACCGGGAAGCGCAGACCCTCGACTCGTCCTTCGAGGATCATGTCGCGATCGAGGATCCACTCGGAGGCATTGGAGGTGGCGAAGCACACGCCACGACCGGTGCGGTCCCACTCGGGCACCGCATCGACTCGCTGCAACTGGGCCGGCACCACCTTGGAACGACCTGCACCGAGCCATCGACCTCCCTCGCACGCGACGGCCTCCCATTCGCGTCGATGCGGCAAGCGGAACCCGAGGAACGCCGCCAGGCGATAGGCCTCCCAGAAGTCGACCTGCGCCGGCATGGCATCGACGTCGGCCGTGCGCGAGTTCTCCCAGACGGCCCACAATGCGGCGGTAGCCGCTGGCGGTTCGTCCGGATGCCGGAACCACAGGTCGATCTGGTCGTGCTGCTTCCGGAACCCGGACATTCTCTGGCGGAACTCGAGCAGGCACGTGCGATCGACCTCGTGCACTCCGATCGACAATGGCTGCTCGATCACCACCTCGACCAGATCCTTGCCCTGCATCACCGGGTACGAGCCGGCCGGCAACGACACCGTGGGGATTGGCCGTCGAGAGGCCCCTTCCGTCGGCAACGCTTGCAACGAACGCGGCGGGACCTCGCCGGCCAACGGTTCAATCTGCAGCAGCAGCTGCAGGCACCGTGGGTCCTCCGCACTCCACCAGTAGCGGGGCTCGGTCGACATCACGAAGCACCAGACCCGACCCGGCTGCACCAGCAGATCCCGCGGTACGTCGGTCGAAACGAAGTCGTTCGCGGCCGGCGCCACGCTGTCCACACCGCGGCTCGGCACCAACGCGACCTGGTGGCGCTCGCGCTTGTCGAGCCTGAGCACACCGATGCGCAGCGCGCGCGCGA
The DNA here is from genome assembly GCA_945861365.1 of Candidatus Kuenenia stuttgartensis. Lineage (GTDB taxonomy): Bacteria > Planctomycetota > UBA1135 > UBA1135 > UBA2386 > UBA2386. The sequence goes on along the minus strand of CAMAUH010000149.1, from coordinate 7,504 downwards.
TGTCGGCCGCCTGCTCGACGTCCGTGACCTGCTTGTTCAAGGTCGTGAGCACTGCAGGCCGTAGATCCTCGGGGCAATCGAGCCATCGCCCGCGGGCAGTTCCGACCCGACCGCCGACGACATCGCCGAGGATCCCGTTGGCGATGCTCTGTGGATCCGCACCGGTCAGCAGCGCCGCACCGCCGGCGAGCAGCAGCGAAGCCGCCGCGGCCCACAGCACGCGACGGCCGTGATGCCGCCACGCGCGCCCCGGCGAGAACGGGTGCACGACCCGTTCGCCGCGCTGGCAACGCTGCAGGTCCGCGAGCACGGCACCGGCATCGGGATACCGATCGCGCGCATCGGGCTCGAGGCAGCGCCGAACGACGCGGGCGAGGTCCGCGCCGACCGCCGGATTGCGGCGGCGCACGTCGGGCGGCGCGCGGCGCGCGGCCATCGCCGCCAGCGTGTGCATGTCGCCATCGCCGGGCGGGAAGCCGAGCAGGCAGTGGTGGATCGTGGCGCCCAGCGCGAACACGTCGCCGCGCGGGCTCGCCGCCGCACCGCGGAACTGTTCGGGGCTCATGTAGGCGAGCGTGCCGATCGCCGTGCCGGTCTGCGTCAGCGTGGTGACGCCTTCGCGGCGTGCGAAGCCGAAGTCGATCAGCACCGCGCGTTCGCCGACCAGCATGACGTTCTGCGGCTTCAAGTCGCGGTGCACGAGGTCGTTGCGATGCAGCGTCGCGACCCCTTCCGCCAGCTGCAGCGCGATGCCGAGCGCCCAGCCGACGTGTTCGGGGTTCTGCATCGCCGCGGGCACGACCTTGGCGACCGTCGACGCTGCCGAGGTCGGCGAGGACGCCGCCCGATCGGCACCCGGCAAACGCACCGTCGAAGCCCCCATGTCCCGAACCGGCGCCGCCGGGTCACCGCGCCGCTCGCGGACCACGGCATCGAGCCGCTGGCCGGCGAGGAACTCCATCGCCAGGCAGCTCCACTGTTCGTTCTGCACGAACTCGCGAACCTTGACGACGTGCGGCGAATCGAGCGCCGCCAGCAGGCGCGCTTCGCGGGCGAGGCGCGCCATCGCGTCCGGGTCGCCATCGCCACGGTCGGCGGTGACGACCTTCAGCGCGACGCGCTGGCCATCGCGGTCGTGCGCGAGGAAGACATCGCCCTGGGCTCCCCAGCTCAGCAGCTCCTGGATCTCATACCCCGGGACGTTGACCACGCGGCGGGATCCTGGCGCGGCGCCAGGCGATGCGCCAGCTTCGCTTGTCAGGGTGCGCAAGGGGCCAGTAGCACCGAGCCGCTGGTTACAGGTCTTTCAGGGCCGCGAAGACCTTGGCCAGCGGCAGCGCGCGGATGCCCTCGGCGATCGCGAACTCACGCGACCCCGGATGAACGACGTAGAGGTGCTCGAGTTCGAGTTCGGCGCGTGCCGCCAGCATCGAACGGGTCGCCACCGGCGCATCGGTGAACTTGCACTCGAAGCCGTACAGCTTGCCGCCGCGCGGCACGACGAGATCGATCTCGGCCCCCGACGGAGTGCCCCAGAAGCAGGCATCGTGCTCGGCACGCAGCGCGTGGATCACGTGCTCGATGGCGAAACCCTCCCACGACAAGCCGAAGCGTGGATGGGCCAGGATCTCGGCACCGTTGCGCAACCCGAGCAGCGCGTGCAGCACGCCGCTGTCGCGCACGTAGACCTTCGGCGTCTTCACCAGCCGCTTCTTCGTGTTGACGAACCAGGGCGGCAAACGCCGCACGAGATACGTACCGACCAGCACGTCGACGTACTTCGCCGCAGTCTTCTGGTCGACGCCGATGCCGCGCGCCAACTCCGCCGCATTCAGCTGTCCACCCTGGCTGTGCGCCAACATGGTCCAGAACCGGCGGAGTCGCTCCGGCGGCAGCGCGATGCCGAACCGCGCGGCGTCGCGGCTCAGGAACGTCTCGATGAAGTCCTGCCGCCACGCGTAGCTGCTGGCATCGTCGGCGGCGAGGAACGAGCGTGGGAAGCCACCGCGATGCCACAGTTCCATCATCGATGCCGGGCCGACTTCGTCGACGTCGAAGCCGCCCAGGTGCACGAAGGCGATGCGTCCTGCAAGGGACTCCGACGCGCCGCGCATCAGGTCCGGCGACGCGCTGCCGAGCAACAGGAACTGCGCTGGCTGCCCTGGCCGATCCGCGAGCACGCGCAGGATCGGCAGCAGTTCGGGCATGCGCTGGATCTCGTCGAGAACGACCAGCCCGCGCAGCGAGCCGAGCGTGGTCTCCGGAGCACTCGCCAAGGCACTGCGATCGATCGAGCTTTCGAGGTCGAAGGTCGCGGCGGGCGCGAGCGCCCTGGCGAGGGTGGTCTTGCCGCACTGGCGGGCACCGAGCAGCGCCGTGATGGGTGCGCGTTGGAGCGCCTGCGCGATGTCGCTGGCGCGGGCCGGTCGGAGGATGGGCCCAGTGGGCATGGACGCAATATCGGACAGCAACTCCGTAATTGCCAGTATAGCCGTATGCTATTGATATTCAATATCTTATGGCACCGGTGGACGACTCAAGCGTGTAGTAGCCACCTCCGGGACCATCAGAACCCATCAGCGCGTCGGCATCACCGCGACCTCGATCGGCACCTGCGACGGCTGCAGCGTGTCGAGCCGAAACTGCCCTCGATAGCGCGCTCCGTCGTCCCCAACCAGCTCGACGACCCACGTGCCGAGTCCGAGGCCGACCCGGAGCCCCACACGCTCCGCACCGGCGTCGCCATGGCTGTCGTGATGTTGTTCCAACACGACGTCGCCCTGCTCGCTGCGCACGCAGCAGCGGACGCCGCGGATCGTCGCCCCGGCGACTGACGGCAGGTTGATGTGCACCTGCCGTTCGACTCCCGCCACCAACACAACGTCGAGGGAAGTGAACACACCCGCGCCCACCTCGATCTCGCCCGTGCGCCAACACGCGTCGAGCGCATGCGCGTGCCAGCGATAGCGGCCGACGGGGACAGGCACTTCGCGACCGTCCGTGCGGACATGCCAGGTGTTGCCCGCGGCGTCGTGCAACGACAGCTCCGCATTGCGGCACCCGCGGCCGTCGACGCCACGCACCGTCGCGCGCACGAGTACTTCGGCGGGCAACCGCACGCGGCCCATGTCGAGCACCTCGCCAGCGCGTGCCGCCACGGGAAAGGGGCCTTCGAAGTTGTGCCGCTGCGTCCGTTGCACCCAGAGCTGCCATGCGCCACCGGGCACTCCTTCGATCAGGAAGTTCGCGGCGACGGCATGCGCGCTGGCGACCCGCATGCCGTTCGCATCGCGCAGTTCGAGCCTCGCCCCCGGCAACTCACTGCCGTCGGGTGCCATGACGACGCCCCGCACCGATCCCGTCGGCAGCATCGCCGCCGGCACCACGATGTCGCGCACGCCTTCGGCATCGACCGCGACGGGCCATGGCAACTCGAACGTCGGCACCATCAGCTCCGGCGGCGCGATGCGCAGCTGCAACCCCACACCCAATGGCGCGCGCACGGTGAACCGGCCGCTCGCATCCGTGCGGCCATGATCGCCTCGATCGGACCAGCGCACCCGCCACAGCCAATCCACCAAGGGTCGGCGATCCGGGCCGACCAAGCGCAGCACACTCTGCGGCCAGGCACGCAGCACCACGTGGCACTCGGCACTCGCCTGGGCATCGATCGCCATCACGCTCGTTTCGAAGCCGGTGGCTCCCGCCAGCACCCGATGCGGCGCGCGCGTGGCGTGTTCGAAGACGAAGCGCCCTTCGCCATCGGTGTTCCGCCATGGACCACGCTCCTCGTCGTCGAGCGCGACGCCCGCATCCACGGGCTGCCCTTGCTCGTCGACGACGCGGCCACGCACGACCATGCCCGGCGCGAGCTGCCAGCGCACCTCGTCGGTCGCTCCGGCGCGCGGCGCGATCTCGGCGTCGAATGCCGCGAAGCCCTCGGCGCGCACGCGCGCCAGCAGCAGCCCCGCGCGCAGTTCGCCGAACGCGAACGCTCCGGCTGCATCGGTGCGCGCCATCTGCGGCACCGGGGGCATGGAGGCGAAGCCATGTTCGTCCTCGAACGGACGCCACGCCTCCGCGTAGCCGATCTCCACCTGCGCACCAGCGATCGGCGCGCCGTCGCCGTCGACGACCGTTCCGCGCAACCTCGCTTCGGGTCCCGCGAACCGCAGCGTGATCTCTTCCTCGCTGCGGTACTTCACGTTGGTCATCGGCACCGCCGCGTAGCCCGGCAACCGCGCACCGACCATGACGTTCCCGGAGGAAACTGCCGCAGCGAACCGACCGTCGGCTCCAGACTTGCCGATCTCGACGCAGCCGGGATGCGACATGCCGCCCAACACGATCGCCGCACCCGCAGCCGGACGGCCATCGGGGAACACGACGCGGCAGCGCAGCGACAGCAGCGGCACCAAACTCTCGCTCTGCAGCAACACCTCGCCGACCCCGTTCGCCGGAACGACGGCAGCACCCGCCAATCCCACCAGACACTCGACGCGCCAAAGCCCCGGTGTCAGACCATCGATCCGCACCAAGCCCTCGGCATCGGTGTGCGCGAAGGCGAACCCGAGGTCGCGCTCCTGCGCGCCACGGACCAAGCCATAGCGGAACGGCAGCAACGGCACCGGCGCGCCGCTTTCTCGATCACGAGCCCGCACCAGCAGCGACCCGGTGGCCGGCGCCTGCACCACGCCCACGCGTTCGGCGACGACGTTCTCGTGCGTCGGCGCGTCCGCAGCCGCATTCGTAACCACCGTCGCTCCGTCCGTGCGCACCACGCCGCCAGTCGTGACCGCCGCAACGGAGTCGACCCCGTTCGCCTGCGCCGACCACACCGCCCACGCGACGCCCGACGCGACCAACAGCACCACAGCAGTGACCAACGCGAGCATCTTCTTCATCAGCAACACGCCTCCGACGACGCCGACCGTTCCCGCATGCGCGAGCACCGCACCGCGCACCGCCGCGACCCCGCGCGACGGCAGCGCCGCGACCAGCAGCGCCACCAGGCTCGCCGGCAGCACGCCGCGCAGCGTCTGCACCGCCCGATGCAGCCGCATGCGCACGGTGCCCGGCGGCACCGCCAGCACTTCCGCGACCTCGGCCGGTGCGAGCCCGTGTTCCAACTGCAGCAGCAGCACCTGCCGCTGCTCGACCGGCAGCCGATCGATGTGTTCGCGCAACTTGCCGACCAGCTCGCGTCGTTCGGTCGCCGCCAGCGGCGAACCGTCCTCGAGCACCAGCGGCTCGGGCGGCAGTTCCTGTTCGCGCCGGCGGGCGCGGCGCTCGCCGATGCGCTTGCACTGGTTGCCCAGGATGCCGGCGAGCCATGGCAGCAGCGGGCGGGTCGAATCCCAGCTCGCCGCGCGATCGATCGCGACGACGAACGTCGCCTGCAGCACGTCCTCCGCGTCGGCCGGATGGCTGCACAGGTGCAAGGCCAGCGCCAGCAGCTGAGGGCTCACGCGATCGAACAGTTCGCCGAGCGGCTCGGGCTGGCCGGTGCTCCGGTAGCGGAGGAACAGGGCTTCGGGCGAGGCTTGCATGCGTGGCGGTGATTCCCGCGGCAACGGCCCATCGTCACCGGAATCCCGTCCTTTCGCGCACCACCTGCGGAAACCAGGGTTTCCGCGAACGCCGCGGCCGGCAGGTTCGCTCCTGGCGGCATGCACAGCAGCGCCCGCCTCGCCCTCGCCCTCCCGCTCACCGCCATCTTCGCCGCGGCACAAGACGTCAACCTCGCCCCCGCTGGCGTTGCCAGCGCGACCTCGACCTCCGGCTTCGGTGAAGTTGCCGGCTGGGCCAACGACGGCAACCGCGACGGCTTCTTCTACAACAACTCCACCTTCACCACTGGCAACCTGCCGGGGCAGTCGTGGCAGGTCGTGCTGGCCAGCGCGAGCGTCGTCAACGAGGTCGTGATCTGGAACCGCGCGGATTGCTGCGCCGAACGGCTCGCCAACTTCCGCGTCGAGATCAAGAACGGCGCCACGGTGGTGTTCACGCAGGACTTCCTGACCAGCGGCGGCCATGTGCCGGCGGGACTGTCGCTGCGCGTCAAGGTGCCGGGGGCCGGCGTCACCGGCAACACCGTGAAGCTGACCAGCCTCGGCCTGAATCCGACAGGCAACCACTACCTCGCCTTCAGCGAAGTGGAAGTGATCCGCTACGGCGTCGGCCGCACCATCAACTACGCCCCGTACGGCACGGCCACGGCGTCGTCGAACGGCAGCCAGGCGGCGCGCACGATCGACGGCTTCCTGAATGGCATCGTGCAGAACAACACGGTGTTCACGACGACGAACAGCCCGGGCCAGTGGCTGGAAGTCACCGTCGGCCAGCATCGCATCGACGCGATCCGGCTCTGGCCGGCGACCTACAACAATGGCCAGGCCTACGGCTGCGGCAACCTGCGCGTCGCGATCCTCGCCAACGGCGTCGAGGTGTTCGGCCAGAACATCGCGCCGAACAGCCTGCTGCCGATCAACCAGCCGACGGTCGTGACGCCGCCGAGCAACACGCAGGGTGACACCGTGCGCGTGACCTCGCTCGGTCCGGTCGGTGCGTTCGAGCGCGTGCAGCTGGCGGAACTCGAGGTCCTGCAGTTCGCCGGGTTCATCGGCGAGCAGTGGGCCTACGGCGCCGGGTGCCTCGGCACCGCCGGCGTGCCGACGCTGTCCTGCGCGGTGCGGCCGACGAGCGGCGCCACGCTGCCGCTGCGCGTCGACAACGTGCCAGCCCCTGGCCTCGCCCTGCTCGTGACCGGCCTGTCGGAGTCGACGTGGAGCGGCTTGCCGCTGCCGCTGAACCTGCTGCCCGCTGGCGCGCCCGGTTGCTGGGCGCTGGCGAGCCTCGACGCCAGCAACCTCGGCGTCGCTACCGGCGGGGTTGCCACCATCTCGTTCCCGATCCCGGCCTCGGGCGCGCTCGGCTTCCGCATCTTCCAGCAAGCGGTGGTCGTCGACAGCGCGAGCAACAGCCTGGGCCTCGTCGTCAGCAACGCGATCGAGCAGTTCATCGGCTTCTGATCCGCGGGGCTCGCTCGCCCGGGCATCGACGTAGGATGGTGGCACCGCAGCGGCGGCAGCGGTCTGATCGGGACCGACGAACCGCAGTCGCCCTGCGCCGCATGCCGACCCGCACACCACCCCACGACGGCGTCTTCGCACGCATCGGTCCCTCGCGTATCCACGGTGTCGGCGCGATCGCGATCCGCGACATCCCGGCGCGAACGCTGGTGTTCCGCGGCGAAGACGAACGCGCGGTGTGGGTCGCGCGCAGCGCCGTGCGCAAGCTGCCGAAGGCGATCCGCGCGCTCTACGAGGACTTCGGCATGGTGTCGGGCGACCAGCTCGGCGTGCCGAAGAACCTCAACCGGCTGTCGGTCGGCTGGTACGTGAACCATGCCGACGAGCCCAACCTCGTGGCCGGTGACGATGGTCGTTTCCGCAGCATGCGCCGCATCAAGAAGGGCGAGGAGCTGACGGCGGACTACCGCACG
>CAMAUH010000148.1 GCA_945861365.1 Candidatus Kuenenia stuttgartensis | reverse complement strand
CTGTGGGTGCGGCTGCGCCGCTTCGCCGGCCGGCATCGCGCGGTGACGACCGCGGCGGCGGCAGCGGTGGTGTTCCTGGTGACGTTGCCGACCGTGCTGTGGTGGCAGCAGCGCGCCGCCAGTGTCTCGCTGGCGGCAGAGGTGGCGCGCACCGACGCGGCGAACCGCGCGCTGGCAGCACAGGTCGAACGCGCCGACCGCAGCATGGACGTCACCATCGACGCCATCGAACGCCTGCTCGGCAGCATCGCGCTGCCGAAGCTGCGCAACCTGCCGGCCGTGCAGTCGGTCGCCGCCGAACTGCTGGACGACGCGTTGCAGCTGTTCGATCGGCTGGCCGACGACCGCGGCCACGGGCGTCGCGTGCAGCACCTGCGCCGCCGCACGCTGCTCGACGCCGCCAACCTGGCGACGACGCTGGGGCACAACGACGCCGCCAGCGCGCGGCTGGAACGTCTGCGCACGCTGCTCGGCGACGGCGACCTGCCGGACGATCTGCGCGTCATGCGGGCCCGCGCCAACTGCCTGCGCGCCTGGATCGACTACCGGCGGGGCCGCGCCGAGCTCGCGCGGACGCATCTCGCCGCGGCGCGCACGGAGCTGCTGGACCTCGCGACGCGCACCGCGGCGGATTCGCCGATCGGGTTGGCGACCGCCCAGGAACTCGCCGACGTCGCCGAACTCGAGTGCGGCCTCGCCGGCGAGCTCGGCGATCGTCCCGGCATGTTGCGCGCCGCCCGCCACCGGCTCGAACTGCTCGAAGGCGCCCTCGGCGCGAACGCAGCCGACGTCGACCTTTGGAGCGCCCGCCTGTCGCTTGGCGCCAACCTGCGCGACGCCGATCGGCAGGCCGAAGCAAGGCCCCTGCTCGAGCGCGTGGTCGCCGATCTGGAGTCCTGCACGCTGCCCGAGGTCGGCTGGCCGGTGCCGCGCCTGCTGCTCGCGATGGGCCGGCACGAACTGGCCTCGCTGGACTTCGACCAGCAGCGCTGGGATGCGAGCGGTGCCAGCTTGCGCGCGGCGTTACAGGGGTTCGACGAACTGGTCCGCGACTATCCGGAAGATCCCGCCTGCCGACGCCACCGCGGCCGCACCGCGAACCTGCTGGCTTCGCTGCTGTCGCGCGCCGAGCGCCACGAGGCAGCGCGGCCGCTGCTGGAGCAGGCGATCCGCGACCAGCGCGCAGTGCTGGAGCGCGATCCCGCGGACCGCGTCGCCACCCGCTACCTGGCCCAACACCACCGCACCCTGCTGGTGAACCTGCGGCAGCTGCAGGACTGGCCGGCGCTCGAAGCCGCGGCGCGCGCGCTCGGCCAGCTGGGCGGCGGCGACGAGAACACCGGCCGCGCCGCGCGCGACCTGCTGCGCTGCGCCACGCATGCCGCCGAAGCCCGCCGACCGGCGTTGCACGACGAAGCGCTGGCACTGCTGGCGCGTGCGGTCGACGACGGCATGCGGCTCGATGCGGCCGATCCGCTCTATGCGGCGGTGGCCAGCGACGCGCGGTTCCAGGCATTGCTGGCGCGTTCCCGACGCTGACACCGGAACGCAGCCGTTCCCGCACTGCGTCAGTTGCCGAGCAGCATCGACAGACCGTTGCTCAACGCCGCGAACGCGAGGAAGTCGCCGTTCGGATCGAGCACCAGGTACTGCGCGTGCAGCGACAGGCCCGCCAGCGTCGGCGTGGCGGGGATCGGCAGCGGCGTCGTCGCCGCACCGGCGCCATCGAGGAACACCGTCGGCAGCGTGGTCCACGGCGGTGCCACCAGCACGCGGCAGTTGCCGAACTGGATGGCCGTCGGCGCCGTGCCGACCGCGACGATGCCAGCCGTCAGCGGCAACCCGTTCGTCACGCGGATGCCGAAGCCGGCGTTGCCGAGTTGCGGCAGCCCGACCGCACCGATCGCCGGCACCCGGTTCGCGGTGCCGCGGCAGCCGAGTCCGAACGTCGTCGTCGCGGCGACCACCCCTTGCAGCGAGATGCGCCACGGCTCCTTGCCGGTGATGCCGTCGTCGCACCAGAACCACGTATCGCCGGCCGACTCGACGAACTCGCCGAGGTCGACCGCACCCGAACCGGCCCACGGGCCGATCTTGCCGACCTGCGTGGTGCCGACGGCGGTGCCGTCGCTGACCCAGACCTGCAGGCCGTCGTTGCCGTCGCTGCCAGCGAACACCACGCCGCCGTTGGCTGAACTCGCGCGCAGCGTGCTACCGAGCACGCCGTTGGGCGACCCTGGATAGATGTCGCGCACCTGCGTCAACGTGAAGCCGTCGGTTCGCCACAGCTCGCGGCCGGTGACGCCGTCGTCGGCCGTGAAGTAGGCGACGTTGCCGACCGCGACCAGTCCTTCGATCGAACCGCCGATCGTGCCGGGCACGATCTGCCCGACCATCACCGTTCCGGCCGAGGTGCCATCGGTGCGGCACAGCTCGGCGCCAGCGCCGGTGACGGTGGCGACGAACAGCACGGTGCCGTTGGCGAGCCGCACCAGCTGCTGCGGTTGCGAACTGGCGCTGCCGGTGGCGAGGTTGGCGACCAGCTGCGTGCCGGCCGCGGTGCCGTCGGTGACGAACAGCTCGTAGCCGACGGCAGTTTGGTAGGCGCTGAAGTAGGCGACGTTGCCGGCAGCGAGCAGGTGGTCCGGTTCACTGCCCTGGGTGCCGGGCACCAGATCGACGACCCGCTGCGTGCCCGCGGGCGTGCCGTCGCTGGTCCACAGCTCGCGGCCGGCGGTCGGTTCGAAGGCGACGAACACGACGCGATTCGGGCCGCACGCAGTGAAGTCGCGCACCTGCGAGCTGGCGCCGCCCGGCCACAGATCGGCGAGGAAGACGGTGCCGGCCATGGTGCCATCCGACACGTACGGCTCGACCCCGGTGCCGTTGGAGCGCGCCCCGAACCACAAGCGCCCGTTGGCGACGGCCAGCTCGGTCGGGTCCGAGTTGCCGATGCCGGGCACGATGTCGAGCACCGTCGAGTTGGCCTGCGTGCCGTCGGTGCGCAGCAGCTCGTAGCCGGCCGTCGCCGAGATGCCGCTGACGTAGGCGAACCCGTTCCAGCCGACGGCTTCGTTGACGTAGTTGGAGACAGCGCCGTAGTCGATCACGTAGGTGCCGGCCCCGGTGCCATCGCTGCGCCACAGCTGCTGCTGCGGGGCGGCCGCGCCGAACACGACGCCGGTCGTCAACGGCGTGATCTCGCGCGGGTTCGCATCCGCGGACGGCGTGGCGAGATCGGCGACGACCGTGGTGCCGGCGACGGTGCCGTCACTGACGTACAACTCGATGCCGAGGCTCGGCGAGTAGCCGCGGCAGAAGACGCGCGATCCGACGCGCGCGAGCTGGGTCGGGTTGGTGCCGGTGCTACCCGGAACAGCGTCGGCGATGCGCCGGGTGCCGGCCGCAGTGCCATCGGTGAACCACAGTTCGCTGCCCGCCCCGACGTCCGTCGCGGCGAACACTGCGCCACCGAACGCGGCGACGAAGGAGTCCGGATTGCCGCCCGGCGTGCCGGGGTAGAACTCGACCAGCTGCTGCGTGCCGGCGGCGGTGCCATCGGTGACGTACAGCTCGAAGCCGGACGCCGGCGCGTAGGCCTGGAAGACCACGCGCGACGACGACGCGGCGACGAAGCCCGCTGGCGAAGAGCCGCCGACGCCGGGCGCCAGGTCGGCGAGGCGGAACGTGCCGGCCGCCGTGCCATCGCTGATCCATGGTTCCTGCCCGAGGCCAGTCTGGTCATCGGCACCGAACAGCAGTCGATTGCCCCATGCGACGGGAGACCAGATCATCAGGCTGCCGGTGCCGGCGACGATGTCGCGGGTCAGTGCCGTTCCCGCAGCGGTGCCGTCGCTGAAGCACAGTTCGATGCCGAGGCCCGGCCCGTTGTTGGCAGTGAAGTAGACGCCGTTCGGCACCACCACCAGGTTCTGCGGCAAACTGGCCGACGCGCCGGGTGAGAAGTCGCGCACCATGCCGGTTCCGGCCACGGTGCCGTCGCTGCGCCACAGCTCGGTGCCGAAACCCGGGGCAGCCGCCGCGAACCACAGCGCGTTCGGCCCGGCGACCAGGCCGCTGATGCTCGAGCCGCCGGCGCCCGGCCAGATGTCGAGCCAAAGGCCGGTGCCGGCCGGTGTGCCGTCACTGCGCCACAACTCGCTGCCGCTCACACCATCGTTGGCGACGAAGTAGAGGAAGCCGCCGAAGCCCGCCATCTCGGTCGGTGCGCCGCTGACCGTTCCGGGCGAGCCGTCGCGCACGAGCCGCGTGCCCTGTGCCGTGCCATCGGTGACCCACAGCTCGTTGCCGAGCCCGAGCACCGTGGCGGTGAAGAACACCTGGTTGCCAACGACCACGAGCCGCGCCGGACTGCTGCCGGCGGCGCCCGGGTTGATGTCCTTCAGCAGGAACGTGCCGACGAGCGTGCCGTCGCTGCGCCACAGCTCGCTGCCGTGCGCGGTGGTCGCGACGAAGATCGCGACCCCGTTCAGGTCGACTGCCGCGGACGGCGAACTGCTGCGCTGGAAACTGGGCGGAGCGATGTCGCGCACCAGCGTCTGGGCGGGCATGGAAATGGCGAACGACATCAGCGCGAGCAGCGCCGAACACGGGAACGGTGAGTTGGGCATGGGACGGAGGTCGGGGACCGGTACCGGCACGAGCGGAACGCCGGGCTGGAACTCACACGGAATGCCTCGATTCCGGACCGCCCGGTCGGACCACTCGGCGTCCCGCTCCGGGATGCGGGGCTGCGCCGGTGCCACGGCAGGCAGCGCCGCGGCCGGCCCCTGCCCGCGGCCGCCCGCCGACCTCACCGCGGATCGTGAGCTATGGTCCGGCACGCGCCCGGCGACTTCGCCCGGCGGCATCTCGGAAGAAGGAATCTCGTCCCGCATGACCAAGTCCAGTCTGCTCGCTCTCGGCGTCGCCACCTTGTTCGGCGCCACCCTCTCGGCCCAGAACTGCTCCGACAACCAGCAACCGCTCACGTTGGTGAACGCGGTCGGTGTGCCGTTCGCCAAGTCGTTCGACGCGGTGATCGGCGAGAACGCGTTCTCGGCTCCCACCGAATCCGTCTACCTGGCGTTCCCGACCACGCTCGCGTCCGGCACCTACTACGTGCACGTGACGAGCACCCCGTTCTCGGTCGGCGCCGAAGTCGTGTCGAACAACGACCCGATGGATCGCTTCGTCGCGGTGACCAACACCGCGGGCGTCATCACGCTGTCCCTGCCGTTCTCGGCCAACGAGCAGCCGAGCCAGTTCGGCGTCGGCCTCGGCGGCGTCGGCCAGAGCCTGCGACTCGAGTTCGCGCGCTCGCAGTTCTCCGCGTGCCGGTTCAAGGCCTGGTTCGGCGACAAGTGGGACCTGAGCAACGGCCCCGCCAGCCCGTTCCTGCTCGCCGGCGGCGTGCAGCCGAGCGGCGCGTGCGTCGTGCGGTCGTACGAGCCATTCCTCGTCGGCGACGGATCCGGCAGCGACGTGTCCGGATCGGTGTTCGCGGACGGCAACCGCAACGGCGTGCGCGACAACGGCGAGGCCGGCATCGCGGGCCGCGAAGTGCGCCTGGTGACAGGCTCCACGTCCACGCCGACCACGACCGACGGCAGCGGTGCGTTCCGCTTCGCCGACGTGCCCGCGGGCAGCTACACCGTCGAGATGAGCGTCCCGGCCGGGCAGACCGCGACGACGCCGGCCCAGCGCACGGTCACCGTCTGCGAATGCGGTGACGTGCAGGTGCAGGCGTTCGGCTCGGCCTCGGCGATGCTGCCGTGCCGCGGCCACACGATCGGCTACTGGGGCAACTGCCACGGCCTGTGGCTCGTGCACTGCTTCAACCTGCTGCCGACCCTGCCCACGCTGGGCATCGTCAACCACTGCGGCCAGCGCGTCGCGTTCAGCTCGCTCACCGGCTTCCGCAACTGGTTGCGCAACGCGACCGCGACCAACATGGCCTACATGCTGTCGGCCCAGCTCGTCGCCATGCACTGCAACGTCGCGGTGGGATTCGTGCACCCGCTCTGCGTGGTGCGGAGCAGCTCGCTCGGCAACATCACGATCGCCGAGCTGATGCAACGCTCGGTCATCAGCCTGCAGGCCCACCCGTTCACGCCCTCCGGGCACCCGCAGCGCGCGGCCCAGTCGGCGCTGAAGAACGCCCTCGACAACGCCAACAACAACCGCAACTGGCTCTGACGCCAGCGCCGCCACCGCGGCGATGCGAACGGCCCGACGCGCCCCGGCGCGGCGGGCCGTTCGCCGTTCTCCGGCACCGCTTTCGCGCCCCCGTCGGCCACGCCGAACTTGCACGGCCTCGGCGCGCGTGGACAGTGGCCCGCCGCATGGACCTGACCTTTCTCGCAGAACTCGGCCTCGACAAGATCCAGAGCGGTGCCTTCGACGGCACCTGGCGCAAGACCAAGGGCGACGAGCTGCTCGTGCGCTCGCCGATCGACGGCAGCGGCATCGGCCGCATCGTCATGGCGACGGCCGCGGACTACGCCGCGGTCAGCAAGGCAGCGCAGGCCGCGTTCCTGCGCTGGCGCGAGCTGCCAGCGCCCAAGCGCGGCGAATACGTTCGCCAGATCGGCAACGCCTACCGCGCGAAGAAGGAACTGCTCGGCAAGCTGATCACGATCGAAGCCGGCAAGATCCTGCAGGAAGGGCTCGGCGAAGCGCAGGAGTGCATCGACATCGCCGACTTCGCGGTCGGCCTGTCGCGCCAGCTGCACGGCCTGACGATCGCCAGCGAACGGCCCAACCACCACATGCGCGAGACGTGGCACCCGCTCGGCACCGTCGGGATCATCACCGCGTTCAACTTCCCGATGGCGGTGTGGGCGTGGAACTCGATGCTGGCGCTGGCCTGCGGTGACAGCTGCCTGTGGAAGCCGTCGCTGAAGACGCCGCTGTCGGCGATCGCGATGACGAAGATCGCCGCCGACGTGCTCGGCAAGGAATGGAGTGCTCTGGTCGGCCTCGTCATCGGCCCGGACCTCACCGTCGGCAGTGCGATGCTCGACGACCCGGCGGTGCCGCTGATCTCGGCGACCGGCAGCACGCGCATGGGCCGCATCGTCGGCCCGCGCGTGGCGCAGCGCTTCGGCCGCTCGCTGCTCGAACTCGGCGGCAACAACGCGATCGTCGTCATGGACGACGCCGACCTCGACCTCGCCGTGCGCGGCATCGTGTTCGGCGCGGTCGGCACCGCCGGCCAGCGCTGCACGACGACGCGCCGGCTGCTGGTGCACGAGAAGGTCGCCGACGCGCTGCAAGCGCGCCTCGTGAAGGCCTACGCCCAGTGCCGCATCGGCAACCCGCTCGACAAGAAGACGCTGGTCGGCCCGCTGATCGACGAAGGCTCGGCGAAGGCGTTCGAACACGCGGTCGCGGCCGCCGTGCAGCAGGGCGGCAAGGTGGTCGCCGGCGGCAAGCGCGCATCGCTGCCGCGCGCGCTGAAGGGCGGCGCCTACGTCGAGCCGACCATCGTGCGCTGCGAGACGATGCTGCCGATCGTCAAGGAGGAGACGTTCGCACCGATCCTCTACATCGTGCCGATCCGTTCGCTCGACGAAGCGATCGCCATGAACAACGACGTGCCGCAGGGCCTCAGCAGCTCGATCTTCACCATGAACGTGCGCTCGGCAGAGCGCTTCATGGCGGCGAACGGCAGCGATTGCGGCATCGCCAACGTCAACATCGGCACCAGCGGCGCCGAGATCGGCGGCGCGTTCGGCGGCGAGAAGGAGACCGGCGGCGGCCGCGAGAGCGGTTCGGACAGCTGGAAGGCCTACATGCGCCGCCAGACCAACACCGTGAACTGGGGCACCAGCCTGCCGCTGGCCCAGGGCATCACGTTCGGCGACTGAACTCCCTGCGCGAACGGCCGCCGCGCGGCCGATAGGTAAGCGTGGCCAAACCAGCGCCGATCACCTTCCACGTGCCAGCCAGCGCGGCCAACCTCGGCCCCGGCTACGGCGTGCTGGCGCTGGCGCTCGATCTGCCGCTCGGCATCACCGTCGAGCCGCGCCACGACGGCCAGCTGCTGGTCGAACGGCGCGACGACCCGAGCGCGCACCTCGAGGATCCGCGCCACGACCCGGTGCTGCGCGGCCTGCAGCGCGGCGCCGAACTGCTCGACGTGTCGCTGCAGAAGGGACTGTCGGTGGTGGTCGAAGGCACCATCCCGCGCGGCACCGGCATGGGCACGATCTCGGCCGGCTACGCCGCCGGCCTCGGCATCGCCGTGCGGCTCGCCAAGAAGAAGTGCACGCCGGCCCAACTGCTCGACGCCCTGGTGCTGCTCGGCGGCGATCCGGCGCACGGCGCCGCGTCGCTGGTCGGCGGCCTCACGGCGACGCTGCCGCTGTCGCTGCCGCAAGAGACGACGCTGCGGCAGCGCATCGTGCCGTTCCCGGTGCACCCGGAATGGCGGCTCGTGATCGCACTGCCCGACCTGACGATGGGCACCGCCGAGACCAAGCGCGTGCTGCCGCCGACGCTGCCGCATGGCGCCGCCGCGCGCACCACCGGCCGCACGCTCGGCGTGCTGCACGCGCTGCAGCACGGCGACGAAGCGCTGCTGCGGCAGTGCATCTTCGACGAGGTGCACCTGCCCTACCGCCGGCGCCTGGTGCCCGGCCTCAGCGAAGCGCTCGACGCCGCGGTCGCCGCCGGCGCGGCCGGCGCGACGATCTGCGGCCACGGCCCCGGCCTGGTCGCGTTCACGCTGGTCGCCGGTCGCACCGCCGAGATCGCCCGCGCGATGGTCGGCGCGTTCGCGGCGGCAGGCCGGCAGGCGACGACGCTGACCCTGCAGCCCGCGTTCTACGGGGCTTTGCCGACCGCATCGGCGTGATGGCGACGGCGCCTGGCGGCGGCTGGCTGAGCGGGAAACTCGGGCTTGCAAGAGCCCGGAACGGTCGCTAGCGTCCTCGCCCCGCAGCGCTACGGAGTGCTGCGCGTCCGCGCTGCGAAGCGAGGATTGGGCCGTTAACTCAGTTGGTAGAGTGCGATTTTCACAGAGTCGAAGTCGCAGGTTCGAGTCCTGCACGGCCCACCATCTTTCCCCCGCGAGTTCGGCCGGGAAACCGCGGTTTGGACGCGAT
>CAMAUH010000147.1 GCA_945861365.1 Candidatus Kuenenia stuttgartensis | reverse complement strand
GACCACCAGCACCGGATCGCACCACTCGATGACCCGCACCACTCCGCGCTCGTGCCGCATGACGATGGTGCGAACGCCGTCGCACAGCACCAGCTGGAAGGCCGCGTGGGCTTGTTCGCCGACCCGGGCCCGCACCGCCGCCACCGCCGCATCGAGATCGCTCTGGTCCAAGGCCAGGTGCGGCAGTGCACCTCGCGATGGAGCACCGTCCAACGGCGGTTCGCCCGCGATGTTGGTGAGGCCAGCGAAGCGGCCGTGCTCGTCGACGGCGAGCCAGGTGCCATCCGCCTGACGATCGCGCGGCGACAGCATGCGCACGCGTTGGCCGACCCAGAGGCCCGGCGGCGACGCGCGGCGATCGAGGCGCTCGTCGCGATTGCCAGCGACCACGATCGGGTGGTCGCCGTGGAGTCCGCGCAGCACGATCAGGAGGCACATTGCGTTCGACACCCCTTGGGCAAGCGCCGCAGTCTACGCCGCGCCATCGCCGCGGCCAGCCTCGCGCACCGGGTCCTCGCCGCCCGTCGCTGGTGCACCGCGGCCCGCGACGGCCCGCAGGACCAGCATGCCGACACCTGCCAAGGCGCACAGCGAAGCCGCCAGCAGGAACGCGCGCTGGAAGTCGACGCCGCCGCTGGCGCCGGCCGCGACGCGGGCGCCGAGCAAGGGCCCCAGCGACAACCCGAGCTGGATGCAGCTCTGCACCATCGCGAAGGCCAGCGTGCGATGGCCATCGGCGACCCGCTTGCTGACCGCGGCGTAGGCCAGCGTCATCGACCCGGCCATCAGGCACGCGGTGCCAGCCCGCACCCACAGGAACTGCCCGATCGTGCCGACGCACGCCGTCGTCGCATGCAGCGCCCCGAGGCCGAGCGCCAGCAAGCCGAGGCAGCGCAGGGGCCCGTGCCGATCGGCCATGCGCCCCCACCAGCGGGTGCAGACCCACTGCGCCAACGCCAGCATCGCGAACGGCACCGCGATCGTGCGATCCAACGCCAGCGCCGGATCGACGCTCCACTCGACCAGCAACGGCAGCGCGCCGAGTTCGCGCACGACCAGCGCCAGCAACGGATCGAGCATGTTGGAGCCGAGCCGCAGCACGACCAGTGCTACCAGCAGCCAGGCCACCACGGGTTGCCGCAACAGCCCGAGGAACGCACGGCCGAACCCGCGCAGCACCGAAGGCCCGCCCGGCGGCGGCACCACCGGTTCCTCGTGCGCGCGGCAATGCAGCTGCACTGCCGCGGCCAACGACAGCGCGCTGGCGACCCAGAACACCCACGCGCGCCCGCTCCAGAAGCCGACCTCGGCGCCGACATAGGGACCGAGGAACGAGCCGGTCGCCATCGCCACCTGCAACCGCGCGATGACCTCACCATGCCGTTCCCGCCCAGCCCCGGCCGTGACCAGGGCCATCGCCGGCGCCACGTAGCCAGCCAGCACGCCCTGCAGCGCCCGCATCGCCAACAACCACATCGGCGTCGGCGCGAACGGCATCAAGGCCGTGGTGATCGCGATTGCGACGTTGGCGCGGATCGCCATCGGCTTCTTGCCGAGGCGATCGCCGAGCGCGCCCCAGAACGGCCCCGCGATCGCGGCGGAGAACGGTGCGGCGCCGTAGATCAGGCCGGCGAGGAACGTCAGCTCGACCGGATCGTCGACGTGGAAGCGCTCCTTCACGTAGAGCGGCAGCGTCGGCAGGAAGGCCATCAGCCCCATCGACGTGGCCAACAGGCTCGGCCACACCGCGTGGAAGTTGCGGGCCTCTGGTTGCAAGCGTGCGCTTCTACCGAACCCGCCACGGCGCCCGCAAGCGATGCGTGGCAAGCCCGAGCACCCAGGCCCTCGCGATCGTGGTGCAGCGCCGGATTTCTCGTCGGAAGTACGCATGCCCGCGCCATCAGGACATGAGCAACTCCGTTCCCGCCTTCTGGTGCCTGTGCGTGCTGCTGCCGACCGCGGCGGCGCAACAGGCGAACTCGTCCCGCACCGTGGTGTCCGCCCCCGCCGAAATGGTCGCCGCCCAGGCGCTGGCCACGGCAACGCTGCTGTCACCACCGGCCGGTGCCGCAGCCCGTGCCGGCGCCGTCCTGGCGGCCCTGCGCAACGGCGACATCGAGAACGCGGCGGCCCGGCTCGGCATGGACCGCGCCGCACTGCGAGACAGGAGCACCAGCACCACCGACACAGCGCAGGTCGCATGGCTCGTCGGTGCGCACCTGTGGACGCTGCGGGCCACTGGCGATCGGCAACACATCGTGCCGCGTCTGCCGGCCCTGCTCGCGGCGAGCGAGGCCGCCGCCGCCGAACCGCGCTCGCTGCGGTTCGCCGAGGAGGCGCTGCAGGTCCACATGCTGCTGTGCTCCGGCAACCTGCTCGACCACTGCGAGAGGAACCGGCCGAGCCCAGCCGTGCGCCCGGGTGCACGCTGGTCGGAACGCGCCGTGGAACGCCTGCTCGAACTGGAGCGCCGCAGCTGGCAGCCAGGTACCGGTCACTACCGCCCGCAGCTGACCCGCGGCGACATCGCGCTGCCGGCGGCGGCCGACGCGTCGCTGCTGTTGCCAGCGGCGGCCGGCATGCTCGTCGGCAGCGGCGAACGGGTCCTGCAGAACCTGCGCACGGTGCTCGCGGCGCCGGGCATCGACCCGGCCGACCCGCACTACCTGGCCGCGGCGACGCTGTGCCGCGACGATGCGGCGCGGGCCCGCAGCTACGCCGCGTTGCTGGCCAGCGATGCGCTGCAGGATCCCGAACGCGCCGGCTTCGCCTTCGATGCCCTTTGCTACGCGGTGACCGGACTGCGCCTCGCCGTCGGCGCGGCGGTCGACGAAGACTGGGTGCGCTTCTCGCCTTGGCTGCCGCCCGGGCGCGAGCGCGTCGAACTGCACGGACTGCGCAGCCACGGCGCGCGCTTCGATCTGTGCCTCACCGCGCTCGACGCCAGCGTGGCGCGACTGCAGCTGCGTCTGGCGGCCGCGGTCGACGGCGCCGAACGGACCGTCGTCGTCCATGCCGGCGAAGTGCAGCACCTGCAGGTGCTGCAGGTCGGCGCGACGTGCACGATCGAGCTAGCGCGCCCGCAGCCGGAAGCGCAACACCAACCGCTCCCGCACGGGCACAGCGGGCACTGAAGCATCGGGAGCTGCGGCCTTCGCCTTGGCCAGGCCGGCTTCGTCCTCGGCCACGCCGAACCGCGGCGTCGGCGGGATGGCCGTCTCCCCCGAACGCAGCTGCCACTTGCGTTCGCGCACCAGGTCGCTGACGCGGGCCAGCAGCAACTGCAGGTCGGTGCGATCCCCTTCGACCAGCCAGACCAGTTCCCGCACGGGCGCGGCACCAGCACCACCGCCACCACCATCTGGCGGATTGCGTTCGGAACGCACCCCGGCCACCGGCTCGAGCGCGAACGGCGCCAACTGCAGCGCCCCGCGCGAAGTCTCGAAGCGACCTTCCGCTGGTGCATTGGCCGCCAACTCCTTGGCGAAGAAACCGTACACCCGCTCCTGCAACTGCCCGTCGGTCAGCCGCGCCGGCACCGCCGGCGGCTCACCTTCGCCCCGCTTCGCATCCTGCTTCGCGCGACTGCGCGTGGCCTCGCTGTCGGGTGGGCTCTCACCGTTCTGCTCTCGCAATGGCGGCTCGTTCGCGGCGCGCACGATCGGCTCGACGTCTCCTTCGACATCGATCAGCGCGAGCATCACCGGCACGCCGGCCGAGGCTGGCGAATTGGCGCCGGACGGGTTCGCGGGCAGCCCTGCCGAGACCTTGCCGCCAGGCGCGGGGGCGCCGCGACGTACCTCGGCCTTGTTCGCACCGGCGGTGAGCTCCTCGAGGTTCCGATCCGGCACTGGCGTGGCCGGAGCCGTCGCCGCCGGCGGCGCCGCGACCTCGGCCTTGTCCTTGTCCGCGTCGCTAGCGGCCCCCGCGATTGCCGGCGTTGCTGGGCGGCCGAGCGGCTCCGTGCTCTGCGACTTGGCGAACTCCAGCGCGGTCGGCGGCTTGCCATCCTTCTCGGCACCGGCGGCGGCCTGCTGCAGGGCGGCCTCACCTGGATCGCTCGCAGTCGCGACCTTCGCTTCGGTGCCTGCTTGCCCGGCAACGGGCGGCGGCTCGTTCGGCGCGGCAGGTGCGCCGTCGGAACTGCGCGCCAACTGTTCGAACTCGTCGGACCGCACCTCGACGCCAAGCGAACCCGTCGGTTCGCCAGCCGCGTCGCGGCTTGCCCCCGGCGGCGCCTGCGCGACCAGTTTGTCGACGGAATCGCGGCGCGACCAGGAATCGACCAGCACGGCCAGCGCCATCAGCGCCGCCGCACTCGCGAGGCTCCAGCCGAGGGGAGCGAAACCACGCCACTGGCGTGGCCGCCGCACCGGCGTCGACGCCGCCGGAGCGGGTGCAGCGAGGCGCGCCAGCACCCGATCGGCGACGGAGACCGGCTGCGTCGGCGCCCGCAGCGCTGCGCGCATCACTGCGACAGTGCGCTCGTACTCCGCGAGGTCCGCACGCAGCTTGGGGTTGACGCGCAGTTCGCCCTCGAACCGGGCCCGCTCCCGCTCGGTCATGCGGCCATCGACCCAGTCGGCCAACCGTTCGTCGACGTCGCGATCATGCGCCCCGCTCATGGTTCGAACCCCCGCAGCTTGTCCTGCAGCAGCAAGCGACCGCGATGGATGCGGGAACGCACGGTGCCGAGCGGCAGGTCGAGCATCGCGGCGATCTCCTCGTACGACAGCGACTCCATGTCGCGCAACACGACCGCCGCGCGGAACTCCTCGGGCAACTCGTGCACGCACGCGCGCACGCGGGCGAGGAACTCCTGCTGCTGCGCGCCTTCGCCGGGCTCCAGCTCGCGCCCGCTCGGTTGCAGGTAGTGGTCGTCGGTGCCGGCGATCGGCTGGTCGAGCGACACCGTGGTGCGGCCGCGCTTCTGCGCGCGGCGCCGCCGCAGTTCGCTGATCGCGATGTTGATGGCGATCGTGTGCACCCAAGCGACCAGGCGGCCGTCGCCGTCGAAGCCCGGCAGACCACCGTACATGCGCAGGAAGACCTCCTGCGTCAGGTCTTCGGCCATGGCTCGGTCGCAGCGCAGCACGGACACCATCACTCGCATCACCCGGTCCTGGAACATCTCGACGAGCGTGCGGAAGGCATCCAGATCGCCTTGTTTGGCCCGCAGCAGGTACTCACGCGCGGGATCCGTGCCGTCGTCAGAATCGCCACCGGTTCGGCCAGCCTCGCGGCGCAGCGGTCCCAGCATGCGCGGCGCTGGACGCGCCGGCTGGCCATGAGTTCCTTCGGCGAACGGCTTTTTCTCGGCGGTCACGACGGAACCACGAACGGGAGGGGGAAGCGCCGCGGCTGCGACGCAGCGCCGGACCATAGCCGAAAGCCCGTGGCGACGACGATTGCGCATTGGCGTTGCCGAGCGCGTTGTGGCCGCGATGCCGCTCGCCGAAGATGCAGCTCCCGCCGTCAGCGAAGCCATGCCGAACCATCTGTTCACGTTCCCCTGTCCCTGCTGCAACAAGATGATCGAAGTCGACACCCGTTCGGGCAAGGCGCGCGCGGTGCGCGCGGAGGAGAGCAAGCAAGCCGGTGCGCTCGACGACCTGCTGGCGTCCCAGAAGCAGGATCAGCGGCGCCTCGACGACATCTTCCGCACCGCCAAGGGATCGGTGGCGCGCTCGGCGGACGAACTCGACGCCAAGCTGCAGCGCGCGAAGGAAGAGGCGAAGAAGGACAAGGACGAGAAGCCGCGCACGCCGTTCGATCTCGACTGAGATGAGCTGAGGGGGCCGGCCAGCCGCTACGCGCCGTAGCCGAGCCAACGACCGACCTGGTAGATCGCGACCGCGACCACCCACGCCAGGATCGTCATGTAGACGAACGTGAACACCGGCCACCGCCAGGAGTTCGTCTCGCGACGGATCGCCGCCAACGTGCCGACGCACTGGCTGCACAGCGCGAAGAACGCCATGACGGCCAACGCGACCAGGCCATCGATCGTCGGCTTGCCATCGGGACCCGTGGCGGTGCGCAGTGCGTCGCGCAGCCGCACATCCGGCTCGTCGCCGACCTCGACCTCGCCGAGGCTGTAGAGCGTGCCCAGAGTCGGCACCACCAGCTCGCGGGCCGGGAACGCCGCCAGCACACCGACCGTGAGCCGCCAGTCGAACCCAGCCGGAGCGAACACCGGCTGGATCGTCCGGCCCGCGCGGGCGAGCAGGCTCTGTTCGAGGTACGCCGCGGCTTCCGCCCCATCGAGCGCGGCGCGCGCGCGTTCACCGTCGGCATCCTGGCCATGCACGGCGCGCTGCGCTTCGTAGCGTTCGTGGATGGCCGACGGATGCGGGAAGTAGCCGAGCGCCCAGACGACGACGGTCGCGACGAGGATCACCGAACCGGCGGTGCGCAGGAATGCCTTCACCGCCAACCACGTGTGCGCGAGCACGAGCCGCACTCGCGGCCGCTGGTACACGGGCAGCTCCATCACCAGCGGCGACGACACGCCGCGCAACACGGTCTTGCGCAGCAAAGTCGCCACCAGCGCAGCCATCACGATGCCGAGGCCGTAAAGGCCGAACAGCACGAGGCCCGCCTGGTGCGGTGGGAAGAACGCGGCGAGCAGCACCACGTAGACCGGCAGGCGCGCCGAACACGACATCAACGGCGCCACCGCGATCGTGGCCAGGCGATCCTGTTCGTTGCCCAGGATGCGGCTCGCGACGATGCCCGGGATCGCACAGGCGAAGCTGCTGGTCAGCGGCACGAAACTGCGCCCCGACAGGCCCACCTTGCGCAACAGCAGATCCAGCAGGAACACCGCCCGCGCCATGTAGCCGGAGGCTTCGACGCAGGTCACGAAGGCGATCAGCAGCGCGATCTGCGGCACGAAGACCAGCGAGCTGCCGACGCCGTTGACGACGCCATCGACGAGGAAGCTCTGCAGCGCGCCTGGCCCGACCAGCGAACGCACGCCGTCGCCGATCCACTGCTGCACGGATTCGATCGACTCCATCACCGGCGTCGCGACCGTGAACAGCAGCTGGAACATCAGCACGCCCAGCAGCACCAGCGCGAGCAATCCGAACACCGGATGCAGCAACCACGCATCGATGCGGTCGGTCCGCGACTGCGGCGCCGCCCCATCACGATGCACACTGGCGACTGCTTCGGCCCCTGCATCCGTCGCCATGGCCGGCGGAGCCACCAGTGGCGCGGTGGCGAGCAACGCCCGCAACGTCGCGACGCCAGCCCCGGTGGCACCGTTCACGACGACCAACGGCAGGCCGAGCGCCGCCTGCAGACGGGCGGCATCGACCGGGAAGCCCTCGGCCGCGGCGACGTCGACCTTGCACAGCGCGACGACGATCGTGCGCTGCCGCGCCCGCAGCTGCTGCAGCAGCCGCAGTTCGACCGCCAGCTTGCTGGCGTCGAGCACCACGCACAGCAGATCCGGCGGGGCCTCGTCGCGACCATCCAGCAGCGCCAGCGCCACCGACTCGTCGCGACTCTGCGGCGACAGGGATCCCAGCCCCGGCAAGTCGATGATGCGCAACACCACGCCCTGCTCGACCACGTCGCTCTCGACGCACTCGACCGACGAGCCGGGGAAGTTCACCGGCCGCTGGAGACTGCCGGTCAGGTGCATCAGCAGCGAGGTCTTGCCAGCATTGGCGCGGCCGACGAGGGCGACCCGCCGCGACGGTGATGCGACGGCACTCATGCGCCCGTCTCCCGCACCCGCACGCGCGCCGCCTCGCTCTGGCGCAGCGCCAGGCGGTACCCATGCACGCGGAACAGCAGCGGATCGCCGAACGGGGCCGTCGCCAAGCGCTCGATCGCGACACCACACCACAGCCCGCTCGCCTCGAGCTGCTGTACGAGAGCGTCGTCGCCGTCGACCCCGAGGATCACGCCGACCCGGCCACGCGGTAGCTCAGGAAGCTGCACTACGGCACCCACGGGGCCGCCGGCGGCGGGCTGCGAGGCGGTCAAGCGGTGCGTCCTTGTTGCGACTTCATCTCAATATGGCGGGACGATGATGCCGGCCGCCGAGCGCGAAACAAGTGGCCTTCGGGCCGAGCCTCGACCAGCCGGAGCCCGCGGGGCCCGGCCTCGCGGCTACCGGAACACGGTTGCCTCGTCGCCGACGATCGCCACACTGCGATGGCATGCAGCCCACTGCCCACCGCGCGACCGTGCGCATCGCCGGCACCGACGTCGTACTCGAGACCGGACGCATCGCCCGCCAGGCCCAGGGCGCCGTGCTGGCGCGCTGTGGCGACAACGTCGTGCTGGCGACCGTGACCGCGGCGAGCACGGCCAAACCCGGCCAGGACTTCTTTCCGCTGACGGTCGAGTACCGCGAGAAGTTCAGCAGTGCCGGCCGCATCCCCGGTGTGCACGGTCGCCGCGAAGGCCGCATCACCGACCACGAAGTGCTGATCAGCCGCTTGATCGATCGCACGCTGCGTTCGCTGTTCCCCGACGAATGGAAGGCGGAAGTGCAGGTGCAGGTGCAGGTGTTCAGCGCCGAACCGAGCAGCGACCTCGAGAGCCTGGCGCTGCTCGCCGCCTGCGCGGCGATGCACGTCAGTCCGGTGCCCGCCAAGGGCCCGGCCGGTGGCCTGCGCATCCAACGCGTGAACGAGCAGTGGATCGCCTTCGGCGGCAAGACCCAGCGCGAAGCCGCCGACCTCGAGTTCTCGGTCGGAGTCGGCCCCGATGGGCTGGTGATGCTCGAGGGCGAGGCGCAGGAAGCCAGCGAAGCCGACGCGGCCGCGGCGATCGCGCAAGCCACCGAGTGGATCGGCCGCTGCCACCAGGCGATCGACGAACTGCGCGCCGCGGGCGGCCAGCCGAAGTGGCCCCTGCCCCCGGCCCCGACGCTGCCCGAACTGCCCGAAGCCACGCGCACGGCACTGCGCGCGGCCCTGACGGTGGTCACCAAAGCCGAACGGCGCGCCGCCGTCGCCGCTGCCGAAGCAGGCTGGCTGACGGCTCTGCCGCCCGAACAGCAGGCCCCAGCGAAGGCGGCCTACGGCATGGCGGTGTGGACCGAGACCCGCGAACTCGCACTCGCCAGCGGCAAACGCCTCGATGGGCGTTCGACGACGCAGATCCGGCCGATCTGGAGCGAAGTCGGCC
>CAMAUH010000146.1 GCA_945861365.1 Candidatus Kuenenia stuttgartensis | reverse complement strand
GCCCGGCCCTCGGCTGGTCTGGATGAGTGGGCGCAGTCTGTAGCGAGTGCGCGCGCAGTCGTCAAGGCGCGCGGCGGGCCCGTTCGTCATCCGGCCGTCATCGGCAACAGGAACACCCCATCGCCAGCGCGCAGTTCCTGCTGCGGCTTCGACGGCGCACCGTTCACCAGCACCTGCATCTGCACGCCGGCGAACTGCGGCTGCCGTTCGCACAGCAGCGCCAGCAAACGCGCGACGGTGCCGGGGACCGGCACTTCGAGCCACATCGTGCTGCGCCCCGCGACCTGCTGGATCGAATCGAGGAACGTGAGTTCGACGCGGAGCTGGCGAGCCATGCCGCGATCATGCAGCGGCGGCGAGCACCGCGCTCACTTCGGCCGCGAATCGAGGTAGGCGCGCATGCGCACTGCCACCGGGTGCTGCGGCTGGCTGCTCAGCACGTTGTTGATCAGCTTGTCCGCCACGTCGAAGCGCTGGCGCTCGGGCTTCATGCACATGCCGGCGAGGCAGATGCTCGCTTCCACGTAGTCCATGTGCCCGCGCGCCTCGTAGCACGCCATCAGCGCCTGCTCGGCCTCCGCTTCGCGCTTGAGCCGGAACAGCAGCAGGCCACGCAGCTGCCCCACCACCGGGTCGTCGACGACGAAGAACGCCTGCGCCGTATCGCCGAGCGCCAGCGTCGACTCCAGTTCGGCGGTCGCGACGTCCGGCCGCGTCAGCGACACCATGCGGTCGGAGAGGGCGCCCTTCAGCCGATTCCCGGTGAACAGCATCGCCGTGAAGGCGAGCCAGGCGACCAGTGCGACCAGCCCCACCTTGCCAGCCCCGGTGAACGCGCCACCGCGCCGCAGCACCGTGTGCTGGAACGTCATGTCCCGGTGCGTCAGCATGCGCAGCAGCAGCAGCGCCAGTACGGCCGTGGTGACGCCGAGGCCGACCGCCAGCAGCAGCGGGATGCCCTCGCCGAACCAGGCGCCGCGGAAGGTCCACTGCACGGCCGTGAAGGCGACCACCGCGAGCAGCCCTTCCTCGAACCACGTGAAGTCCGCGCGCGCCTGGATGCGCTGCTGGCTCTTCGCGAACGGCTTCGGCCACGCGAAGCCGACGTAGAGCGCATCCTTCGGGCACACCGAGATGCAGTCGAGGCACTTCATGCAGCCGGGGTCGACCAGCTGGCCGTGCTTGGCGACCTCTTCGTGCACGCGCACATTGCTGGTGCAGACCGACGTGCAGTGGCCGCACGCGTCGCACGCATCGGTGACCTTGATGCGCACGGGGGCGAAGCGGTCGGCGATCGCGAAGAAGGCGCCGTAGGGGCAACCGTGCGTGCAGAAGCCCTTCGCGCCGAGCCACCACACGATCAGCCCGCCGGCCACCAGCACCGTCAGCACCGTCATGATCGGGCCGGGAAACGTCTGCCACAGGTTCTCGGTGGTCAGGTGGTACTCCCACTCGGCCGGTGCTGGCAGCGGCTTCTCCTTCGGCCACAGCAGGTGCTCGACGACCGGCCAGGCGAACATGTGTCCGGCGACAACCCAAGGCGCCAACACCAGCAGCCGCGAGCGCACCGGCCGCGGCTTCAGTCCGGCCTTGCCGAGCAGCCAAGCACTGAGGTCCTGCAAGGCGACGACGTGGCAGGCCCAGCCGCAGAAGAAGCGCCCGAACACCAGCGTGCTGGCGATCAGCGCCAGGAACAGCAGGAAGCCGGCGTTGATCTTGCCGAGCTCGACCGTCTGCATCGCTTCGGACGGTTCGACCGGCGTCAGCGTGTTGCCGGTCGCCAGCCAGTGCCAGATGTGCGCGCCGATCAGCACATGGATGCCGATCAGGAACCAGGCGCGTTTGCGCGACACCTTCGACGGCCGCACCGGCCCGCACTTCGGTACGTGGCGATCTTGGCGCGGCAGGAACGCGAGCAGATCACGGCCTGCTGGCGGCACGGGAGCGGGCGGAGCGGCGGTCATGCGCGACAGCGAGCATAGCTGCGCGGCTCCGCGGCCGGCGCGCCGCTCGCATTGCATTCCGCATCGGTGCGCGCGATCGTGCTCGCCCCGAAGACCGCGCAATGACCAACGCACCTGACTCCGCTCCCGCCTCCGACTTCATCCGCGACCGCATCCGTGCGGATCTGGCGAGCGGCAAGGTCCAACAGGTCGTCACGCGCTTCCCGCCGGAACCGAACGGCTACCTGCACCTCGGCCACGCCAAGGCCATCACGCTCGGGTTCTCGATCGCCAAGGAGTTCGGCGGTCGCTGCAACCTGCGCATGGACGACACCAACCCGGCGGCGGAGGACCAGGAATACGTCGACGCCATCAAGGCCGACGTGCGCTGGCTCGGCTTCGAATGGGACGCGATGTACTACGCGGCCGACTATTTCGACCAGATCTACGCGTGGGCCGAGCAGCTGGTGCAGAAGGGCCTCGCCTACGTCGACGACCAGGACGCCGACGCGATCGCCGCGAGCCGCGGCACGCTGACGGCGCCGGGCAAGAACAGCCCGTGCCGCGACCGTTCTCCCGCCGAGAACCTGCAGCTGCTGCGCGACATGAAGGCCGGCAAGTTCGCGGACGGCCAGAAGGTGCTGCGCGCCAAGATCGACATGGCGCACGCCAACCTGAACATGCGCGACCCGGTCATGTACCGCATCCGGCACATGCACCACCAGCGCACCGGCGATCGCTGGTGCATCTACCCGATGTACGACTGGGCGCACGGGCAGAGCGACTCGATCGAGGGCATCACGCACTCGCTGTGCACGCTCGAGTTCGAACACCACCGGCCGCTGTACGACTGGTTCTGCGACTCGCTCGGCATCGAGAAGCCGCAACAGATCGAGTTCGCGCGGCTCAACGTCGAGTACATGCTGACCAGCAAGCGCAAGCTGCTGCTGCTGGTCGAAGGCAAACACGTCGACGGCTGGGACGACCCGCGCCTGCCGACGCTACGTGGCCTGCGGCGCCGCGGCTACCCGCCGCAGGCGCTGGTCGCGTTCTGCAAGCACGTCGGCGTGGCGAAGTTCAACAGCACGCACGAGATCGGCCTGCTCGAGTTCCACGTGCGCGATTGGCTGAACAAGAACGCCCTGCGCCGCATGGCGGTGCTCGATCCGGTGCGGCTCGTCATCGACAACTGGCCGGCTGGCGAGGTCGAGATGGTCGACGCGCAGAACAACCCGGAGGATCAAAACGCCGGCACCCGCAAGGTGCCGTTCGCCGGCGAGCTGCTGATCGAGCGCGAGGACTTCATGGAGAACCCGCCGAAGGACTTCTTCCGGCTTGCACCGGGCCGCGAGGTGCGGCTGCGCTTCGGCTACTTCGTCAAGTGCACCGGCGTCGACAAGGACGCGGCGGGCAACATCACCACGATCCGCTGCACCTACGACCCGACCACCAAGGGCGGCAACGCGCCGGACGGCCGCAAGGTCAAGGCGACGATCCACTGGGTATCCGCGGCGCACGCCCTCGATGCCGAGGTGCGGCTGTTCGAGCACCTGTTCACTTCGCCGGATCCGGCCAGCGCCGACGGCGGCGACTTCCTGAAGCTGCTGAATCCGCGCAGCAAGCGCGTCGTCCGCGGCAAGCTCGAACCGAGCCTGCGCGACGCCAAGGGCGGCGAGGCGTTCCAGTTCGAACGCGTCGGCTACTTCTATTGCGACGACCAGGACAGCAAGGCCGGTGCGCCGGTGTTCCACCGCACGGTCAGCCTGAAGGACAGCTGGCAGAAGGCGCAGCAGAAGGGCGGCAAGTAGGCGCCCTGCGGCCTGGCGCGTCAGCCGCGCACGACCAGTTCGGACGGGTTGGTCAGCACCAGCTGGCCAGCCAGCGTCAGCGTGACCGCCTGCAGGTGGATCGACGAACCGAGGAACGCCGGCACGTTCGGGATCGGAGTCGCGTAGTAGGCGCGATTGTCGCCGAGGATCGGCAGTGTCGGCAGCAACGCGTCGGTCGGCACCCACAGGTTGCCGAACGGAGTCGCGATCGGGGAGGGATAGCGGGACAGCGACAACCACGGCGCCACGATCTCGCCGTTGTTCGCGCGCACACAAGCCGTCACCGAAGCCCCGAGCGTCTTGCCCGACACCGACGAGATCTGGGCTGACGGCATCGGCTCGTTGGCATGCACGTAGCGACCGATCTCGTTGGCGCCGAACCCGCCGTTGTCGTTAGACAGGTACCACAGGTTGCCGTCGGGGCCGCTGACGATGCCGTAGCCCGAACCACTGAGCGTGTCGAACACCGTGGTCGCCACCACCGCCGTGCCGGCGGCGTTCAGCGTCAGCATGCGCAAGCGGTTCATGTTGTAATCGGCGAAGAACCACGCATTGCGGTACTGCGGCGGGTAGTGGTCGCCGCTGTAGAAGCAGGTGCCGGTCGGCGCGACCGTCGGCGCGAAGCCCGCCAGCGGATCGGCGTAGGCGACGTTCTGCACCGACTCGACTCCCTCGTACTGCGGCCAGCCGTAGTTGCCGCCGGGATTGATCAGGTTGACCTCGTCCATCAACGCGCCGCCGTTCTCGGTCTGGTAGATGCGCCCCGTGACCGGGTGCGTCGTCAGACCGAATTGGTTGCGATGACCGAGCGAGTAGATCGCGCTGCCAGCGAACGGATTGTTGGCCGGGATGCCGAGGTTCGGCAGCGAGAAGCGCAGCACCTTGCCGAGCCAGTTCGACATGTTCTGCGCGTTGCCACTGCTGAGCGCGTCGCCGGTGGCGACATACAGCATGCCGTCGAGGCCGATCGTCATCGCGCCGCCACAGTGGTAGGCCTGCGCTGGCAGGGTGCCGGGCGCATTCAGCAGCGTCAGACCGGAACCGAAGCCGTTGTTGTCCTGCAGCCGACCGATGCGGTTCTCAGCACCGGAGGCAGCGGTGAAGAACACGTAGACGTAGCGGTTGTTCAGGAAGTCGGGATCGACCGCGATGCCGAGCAATCCCTGCTCAGCAAAGGATCCGCCACCGTTCACCGCCAGGGAAGCCCATGGCGCGGCCCGCACAGCGCCGTTGACGAAGACCCGGATGTTGCCGGTCTCCCGCTCCGTGAGCAGCAAGCGGCCATCCGGCAAGAACGCCATCGCGGTGGCGCTGCTGAGTTGGCCGACACTGAGCGTCTGGTAGGAGAATCCGCTGGGCGGGTTCTGTGCGCACACGACGCTGGCAAGCGCCGACAGGAGCAGGACTCGAGGCAAAAGCATGGGTGGAAGCGCAGGCCTGCCCGCAGGGGCTGTGGTGGGCGGAAGACGGTATCTCGGAACTACCGCTACGCAAGTTGCCGCGCCATCGGCTCGTCGATGTACCGAACCAGCGCGCGTCGGCGATCCTTGGCCGGAAACGCCACTGGCGTTCATGGCGCCGCTGGCAACGACCATTGCTTCACGACAGCTCGATCGGCTCCCGGGCCCCGGTGCTGCAGCGCTTCCCGCCAGCGAGTCTCACTTTCGATACAGCCCGGCGATTGGCCGAGCGCGCATCAGAACGGAATGTCGCCGTAATCGACCTCGCCACCCGCGGCGCCGCCTTCCTGCTGGGCTGGGCGCCGCGCCGGTGCGCGGCGTTCGCCACCACCGCCGTCGTCACCGGCCGGCGCTCCGCTGCCACCGCCGGCGCCCTTCGGCGCACCGACGAACTGGAAGTTCTCGACGACGACTTCGAGCTTGCTGCGCTTGCCGCCTTCCTGGCTCTCCCACGTCGAGTACTGCAAGCGTCCCTCGACCATCAGCTGGCTGCCCTTGCGCACGTACTGGTTCAACAGCTCGGCCTGCTTGCCCCAGGCGGTCAGGTCGACGAAGCAGGTCTCTTCCTTGCTCTCGCCGTTGGCCGTGTACTTGCGGTTGATGGCCATGCCGAACTTGGCCAGCGCCGTGCCGCCCTGCGTGTTCCGCAGTTCGACGTCGCGTGTCAGGTTGCCCATCAAGATGACTTTGTTGAAGTTGGCCAAGGGATCGTTCTCGTTGCGTGGTTGGTCGTGGAATGAGCGGCGCGATGGCGCGCCGCGCGGCGGATCCTAGGGACTCGCCGAAGGCCAGGCGAGCGACAGTTCACGCCGGGTCCACAACCCTGCGCGATGGGCCACGGCGCCGCGCTGGCGCTGCGTTCCGGGCTTCGCTACCGTTCGCCACCGTGACCTCGCCGACACCTCAATCCGAACGTCGCCGCGCGGCCCGCGCGCTGGCTTCCTTTCCGGTCAAGCTGTCCTCGCAACCGGACGCCGAGCCAGCAGTGCTGCGCGACATCTCCGAGATCGGCCTCGCCTGCTCGGCGCCGCACGCGATCGCCGAGATGACGTTGGTCGGCCTCGACTTCTCGCTGCCGGGCGCGACCGAACGTCACCACGTGAAGGGCGCGGTCGTGCGCTGCGAACCGGTGAAGCCGCTCGTCGGCAGCAAGAAGCGCTGGGACATCGCGGTCTACTTCACCGAGATCACGCCGATCACGCGCGCCGCATTGAAGCACTACGTCGCCAAGGGCAAGCGGGCGCCCTGAGTCGGTTCAAGCCCCCTGAGTCGGTTCAGCCCTTTGTCGCGCGCACAGGAAGCGCTCGGCGCCGGCGAGATCGCAACGCAGTTCGACGTCGACGAGACCCGTCGCACGCAACGCCTGCAGCGCTGGCGCGGCAGCTCCGAGGCCGGTCTCGCACCAAACTGCACCACCAGCGCGCAGACGCGAGGCCAACGGCGCGAAGATCGCCCGATAGCACGACGCGACATCGCCGGGCGCACTGAACAACGCCAACGCTGGTTCGAAGGCCTGCACGTCCGCCGCCAGCCCGGTCGGGCGCACGGGATCGATGTAGGGCGGGTTGCTGATGACGAGATCGAAGGTCGCGTCCGCTGGCACTGGCTCCCACCACGAACCGCGCAGCAATTGCACGCGTTCCCCGACGCCGTGGCGAGCCACGTTGGCGCTGGCGATGCCGAGGGCGGCTTCACTGATGTCGACCGCGAGCACCCGCAGGTCTGGCCGGGCGACCGCGAGCGCGATCGCGATCGCGCCACTGCCGGTGCCGAGGTCGATCGCTACCGCATTCGCCGGTAACGCCGCCAGCGCATGCTCGACCAGTTCCTCGGTCTCGGGGCGCGGGATCAGCACGCTCGGCCCTACCGCGACCTCGTGGCCGCGGAAACTCCAAGTGCCGAGCAGGTAGGCAACCGGCTCGCCCTTGCCGCGGCGGGCCACCAGCGTGCGCATCGCAGTGCGCTCGGCGGGATCCAACGGGCGATCGTGTGCAAGATACAGCTGCAGACGGGACAGCCCGAGCACCTTGCCGAGCAGCAGCTCGGCAGAGCGCTTGGGACCATCGACACCGGCGCGCGTCAGCCAACCTTCGGCGCCGCGCAGCACGCTGAGCACGGTGTGCTCAGCGTCGGGGCCGGCGCCGTGGTCGGACGCGGTCACGATCAGCGGCGCTTGCGCTCGGCAGCGGCCATCTGCTTCTGCTTCTGGTCGGCCTTGTTCTTCTTCGCGCCACCGATGACGCCGCCGAAGAAGCCGAGTTCGGCCATCAGCGCGCCGAGGAACACGAAGAACTGACCCGGACCGAACAGGCGCCAGAACCCTTCGACGCGCGTCGCGGCCTCGGCGTTCTTGGCCAGGGCGCCACCGATGTCCCCGAACATCGACTTCCAATCGGCTGAGAACGGCATGTCGGCGCGCACGTGGCCCGCGGCCACCGCGGCCTGCTGCACCGCCGTCGCATCGAAAGCGGCCATGTTCATGCTGGTGGCGATCAACGGCAGCGCCGCGAACAGCAGCCACTTCAGACCGAACGGCCGGTTGGTCGTGATCGCCGCCCACCACGACCACACCATCGCGATGCCGAGCAGCGTGTAGAAGCCACCGCTCATCGTCTGGTAGCCGGCGCGGCCGAGCTCGGCGCTGAACGGCATCATGCAGCCGACGAAGATGATCACGCCGCTGAACAGGAAGCGATAGAACGTCTTGTCACGGCAGTACGGGTTGTAGGCCGGCGCCGATCCCGCGCGGATCGCCGCCACCATGGCGTCGTCACCCATCGCGGTACCCGGCGCGCCTTGGCCTGCCACGTCACCGGTGTCGAGCGGCTCGAGAGGTTCGAGGGACGCGAGTTCACCAGGTTGCGCGGAATCGGTCATCGTGCGAGCTCCAGATCGTTTCGAGAGGAAAACAGGGGCGGGGATCGTGGCGGAAGATGGCCCAGCAGTCACGCAGGAATCTCCGCTTGGGCGACCACCGCATGCACGCAGGACTAGCTGCTGCGGTTCAGCCGATGTGGGCTCAAAGCCCTTCGATGCGGCGTTCGCGCTGGTCGTGTTGAAGGGCCTGCACCAGTGGGTCCAGCTTGCCCTCCATGACCTGCACCAACGAGAAGTTGCGGTTGAGGCGATGGTCGGTCAGCCGATCCTGCGGGAAGTTGTAGGTGCGGATGCGATCGCTGCGATCGCCGCTGCCGACCTGCTCCTTGCGCTCCGCGGCGCGCGCCGCGTCGACGGCTCGCTTCTGCGCGTCGTAGATGCGCGAACGCAGCAGGGCCATAGCCCGCTGCCGGTTCTTCAGCTGGCTGCGCTCTTCCTGGCACGCGACGACAGTGCCCGTCGGGATGTGCGTGATGCGCACCGCGGATTCGGTCTTGTTGACGTGCTGGCCACCCGCACCGCTGGCGCGGAAGGTGTCCATCCGCAGGTCCTTCTCGTCGAGATGCACTTCGACCTCCTCGACTTCGGGTAGCACCGCCACCGTTGCGGCCGACGTGTGCACGCGACCCTTGGCCTCGGTCTCCGGCACGCGCTGCACGCGGTGCCCGCCCGACTCGAACTGCATCGCGTGGAAGACGTGTTTGCCGCGCAGAGCGAAGACGATTTCCTTGAACCCACCCTGCTCGGCTGGTGTCGAGGCCATCGGCTCGAAACTCCACCCCATGCGGGTGGCATACCGCTGGTAGAGCGTGCACAGGTCGCGGGCGAACAACGCCGCCTCTTCCCCGCCGGTTCCGGCGCGGATTTCGACGATGCAGTCTCGCCGGTCATCGCCGACATCAGCGAGCAGCAGGTCGATCAGCTCGTCTTCCTCGCCGCGTACGCGAGCCTCGAGCTCGGGCAACTCGGTGCGCGCCAGTTCGGCGAGGTCGCGATCATCGCCATCGCAGAGCTGGCGATGCTCTTCCAATTGCGCCGCAAGCGCCTGGTAGACACGGTAGCGCTCGGCGATCGGCGTCG
>CAMAUH010000145.1 GCA_945861365.1 Candidatus Kuenenia stuttgartensis | reverse complement strand
GATGTGCATGCAGTGGCGGTCCAGAAGTGGTCAGCGAGACGGGCAGGGTAGACGCCGGGTTCTTGTCGGGCCATGCACCGATCGATGTCGGTGCATCCGCCGCCACGGTCCAGGTCAGCCGTTCACCGACTGCCAGCCAGTCGCTCGATGGCGCGGATGCCAGCCAGCATCCGCTCGCGGGCCGCCGGATTCGCCGAATGCACATGGAGCCGCGGCGGTCGGAAGCCGCGCTCCGCGACGGCGCGCTCGAGCCACACGAGGACGTCATAGCCCGTGCCGTGCGCATCGTCGCCGAGGTCGTGGTCGAGGCTGAGTTCCTCGACCTCTCCGCCTTCGAGCAAGGCGATGGCTTCTTCTGGCCAGCGCACGCCATGCCAACCGGGAGGGATGGGGCGTTCGTCGTCGAGGAAGACGCGCATCGGTCGTTCCCTCACCGCCCTTCGCCGAACGCCGCGCGGATCCGGACCGCACGCTGCAGGCCGTCACGCGACTGCTGCAGCTTCTGCAGCACGTCGGCACTCAGCTCGTGCGTGCGCACGAACTCGTCGACGATCGCCAGTGCAGCCGCCGACGAGTGACCGTTCAAGAAGCCGTCGAGCCACGCCGGCATGAAGAAGATGCGCCGGTTCGCCTTCACCCAGCCGACCTGCTCGAGCGCCTTCTGCAGGAACGGCAACGTCAGCTCGCCTTGGCCCGGCCAGTGGAAGAAGCCGAGGCTGTCCGTGGTCCACTGCTCCGGCGGGTCCTTCGGCTGCAGATACTGCGCGAACGTGGCGGCCTTGCTGGCCGCATCGGGCGTCGCCGCGCGCGCCAGGAACACCTCCTTGCCGATGTCCTCTTTGCTGTAGCGCGCCGCCAGCACGTCGAACGCATCGCCGGCTTCGCCGGCCGCCAGCAGCGCTGCCGCCGCCAGGTAGGCGTCCTGCTTGCCGACCTCGAGGCCCTTCGGCAGCCCGTCGTTCTTCACCACGGCGCGGCACAGCGCCAGCACCTCCTTGGTGCGGCTGCTGCGCGCGAGGAAGCGGAACGTGCCGAGTTCGCGGCCGGAGTCGCCTTCCTTCGCCAGCTGGTCGAGCAGCAGTGCGGTCGCGCGTCCGCGCAGCGGCGCACTGCGCGTGTCCGGCAGGTAGCGCAACATCGCGGTGCCCAGCAGGTCGAGCAGCACGCCGTGCGTGTCGGGATCGCGTTCCGCCGCGAGCAGCACGAGTGCCAGTTCGCAGAACACCGCCGGATCCAGCTCGGCTTCGCGCACCGCTTCGAACAGTGCCGCGGTGCCGGCGGCGCGCGCCAGCGGATCGGCGAGCTTCGGCAGCGCGTCGAGCAGGAACGCGGTCGAAACGACGTCGGGCACGAACTGGCCGTAGGCGATGTCGCGCGGGTTGCACAGCACCGCCGCCGGCGCTGCCTGGCCGACCAGCGCTTCGATGTCCATGCGCGCTGCATCGCCCTGCACACGCAGCACGCGCGAAGCACCCTTTGCGTCGAACACCAGCAGCTCGAGGTCGAGCGGCCAGGTGCCTTCGCCGCTGGTCGGCTTCTGCACGACGGCGGCTTCGGTGACGCGGCCGTCCTTGTCGACCTGCCATTGCACGCGCACCTGCGGCATCGCCGGCGCCAGCAGCCAGCGTTCGGTCCAGCGGCCGAGGTCGGCGTTGCCACGATCGCCGAGCGCGTTGGCGAGGTCGCGCCACTCCGCGTTGCCGAACGCGTGCATCTCCAGGAACATCTTCAAGCCAGCGCGGAACGCGGTGTCGCCCAGCTGCTCGTTCAGCGCGCGCAACAGCGCGGGCGCCTTGTTGTAGACGATCGGCCCGTAGGCACTCTTCGCGTCGGCGAGGTTCTGCAGCTGCTGGAACACCGGCACGGTGCCCGGCGTGCCGTCGACCTCGTAGGCGCGCGGCTTCACGCGCTGCAGGAAGCGCAGCCACGCCTGCTGCTCGGGCTCGAGCGCCTCGAGCGCCTGGTAGCCGACGAAGGTCGCGAAGCCCTCCTTCAGCCACAGGTCGTCGAACCACTTCATCGTGACGAGGTTGCCGAACCACTGGTGGCTCAGCTCGTGGTAGACGAGCGTGCTGCGGCGCACGCGTTCGGCCGCGGTCGGCGTGTGGTCGAACACCAGCGCCTGCTCGCGGTAGAAGATCGCGCCGGCGTGCTCCATGCCGCCGTACGGGAAGCCGGGCAGCAGCACGATGTCGAGCTTGTCGAACGGGTAGGGCACGCCGAACTGCGCGGCGAGCCACGGCAGGCCCTGATGGTGCAGGCGCAGCACGGCGTCGCGGTCGAAGCGGGCCAGCTGCGATTCGCGCAGCAGCACGCGCATCGGTTCCTTCGACGTGATGCCGGGCGCCTCCGGCTGCGGCGCCTCGACGGTCGCGAACGGGCCGCACGCGAACGCCGCCAGGCACGTCGGCAGCGGCTTGCTCTGCGCGAACCGCCACAACGTGCCGCGCACGTCGGTCGGCTTGTCGTCGATCGCGATGCGCGCGGTGTTGGCGACCGCGGTCCATTCCGGCGGCAGGTCGAGTTCGAGGCGGAAGCGCGCCTTCAGGTCCGGCTGGTCGAAGCACGGGTAGAGGCGGTGCGCGTCGGCGGGCACGACCAGCGTGTAGAAGTAGTCGCGGCCATCGGCGCTGTCGCGGTAGACGGTCAGCGGCGTGCCACTCGGCGCGATGGGTGCCTTGAAGCGGCAGGTCAGCTGGTTGCCGTCTCGCGCCAGCGCGTCGGTCGGCAGGATGACGTGGTCGTGCACGGCCTGCAGCGTGACGTCGCGCTCGTTGAGGCGCACGTCGGTCAGTTCGCTGCCGGCGAAGTCGAGCACGAGCGGTGCGCTCGGATCGCGGTCCTTCGCCAGCGTGAAGCGCAACACCGCGGTGCCGGTGACCTCACGCGCGTTCGCCGCGATGCGGAAGCGCAGGTCGTACTCGACGTCGCGCACGCGTTCGGCGCGTTGCCGCGCGAGCTCGCGCGTGATGCCAGGGGCGGGGTCCTGCGGGGGGAGCGGGAGCATCAGCAGGGTGGTCAGCAGCATCGGGTGGGTGTGCGTGTGGTGGGGGCGGGGCTCGGTGGTGGTGTCAGTTGCCGGCGACGACGTGGCCGTTCGCGAGCACGCTCCAGCGCAGGCGGTCCTTCAGCGGCAGCAGGCGGCGGCGCAAGCGAGTCACCAGCGAGGTCGCCGCGTCGCAGCGCCGCGGCACCCACGACGCCTGCCGGCGCACCGAGGTTCAGCGGACCACGCCGCCGGCGATCGTCGAGGCACGCAGCGGGAGGGTGAACCCGCTGATCGCCTGGCACCACACCGACGCATGCTGCAGCGCCGGGACGTTGGGCACGCTGATGGAGAAAGAGGCGACGCCGACGGTGTCGAGCAGGCCGCCGCTGATCGAGACAGCACTGGCGACCCAGACCGGCTCGCTCACCACGGCCGTCGTGAGTGCAGTTGCTGCGGGCGTCAGGAACAGTGCATAGGGGGCCCCTTGGGTGCCGGTGAGCGTCAGTGTCGACGTCGCGCCGCGCATCCAGATCGGCGCCAGTGCGGCCTGCAGCAGCGGCGCGGCAGTGTTCACCGGGCCACTGCTGGCGCTGCCGCCAGGGCTGCCCGGGTTGAGCGTCGTGTTGAGCAGGTCGGCCACGAGGCCGTTGTTGACGAGTGCCGTGCCGCCCTGGCCCGTGTTGCCGCCGGTGAGCGTGCAGTTGGCGAGCCACACGCTGCTGCCCGGCCCGGCTTGCACGCCGGCGGCGCCGCCGACGGGGCCCCAACCCTGTGAGCCACCGACGAACGTCGTGCGTTCTGCGTGCAGCGTCGAGCCGTCGAGGTTGACGGCCTGCTTGGCCGGATAGGTCCCGTACAAGCAACCCAGCGGCGCCATGCAAGCGGAGTCGGCGCCTCGGACGACGCAGTCGCGCAGCGTGATGCTCGAGTTCGTCGCGTAGATGCCGTTGCCGGTGCCGATCGAGCCCACCGCGGTGATCGTGCTGCCGGTGACGACGACGGTGGCGTTGCTGGCCTCGAGCGCGTTCGTCACGCCGCTACGGAGTGTGCAGCTGTCGAAGCGGACGCTGCCGCCGAGCACCTGCACGGCGGTGCCGATGCTGCCGTACGGACTGTAGGAGTACGTGCAGTCGATGCCGATCAGGTTGGCGACCTGGCCGACGGGCACCTGGATGTGGATACCGGCGGGTGTCGGTGAGCCCGGCCCATAGCCGACGGGTGTGTTCGTGCCGACGATCGTCAGCCCCTTGTTGAGCGTGAACGGGTAGTAGCCACCGGCGGCCAGTACCAGCGTGTCGCCGGGGTTCGCCTGGTTGACCGCCGACTGGATGTCAGGAGGTACCACGTTCCAGGTCGTCTGCGAGCTCGCCGCCTGTGCTGAGGCGAGTGCGGCCAGGAGCGGCCAGAACGATGGGCGGCAGGAGCAGCGGTGGCCGGACGTCATGCCGAAAAGGCTAGCCGGACCCGCCGTGAACTGGCCATCCCCTCGGTCGCGAGGAGCGTGCTCGCCTTGTCGTGTGCGTGGTCGCCGACGACACGAACGCGCGCATCGGGGCACTGCTCTGATGCCGGCGCCTCAGCAGCGCGGCGCCCACGCCGCCTGCAGCGCATCCACCGTGATCGCGTCGTGCGACGCGTTCCACATCGGCTTGCCCATCTCGAACAGGATCGCTTGCGGCGACTGGTGGCGGACCCCGCAGCGGTCGGCGATGCCGCGCGCCACCGGCCGGTCGCCGATCACGTCGACGAACAGCGTCGGCACGTCGGGCCGCGCGGCGCGCCATTGCTCATACTCGTCGCGCGCTGCGGCGCTGACCGGGCACGCGGGGCTGTGCTTGAACAGCAGCACGCGCGGGTGTTGGCGTAGCTGGCTCTCGTAGCTGTCGAGGTCGTGCAGGATGTGTTCGCTCATGGCTTGCGTTCGAGGCTGCACTGCGTAGCAAGGATGCCTGCGGAACACGAGGGCATCGTGCTCCGGATCACGGACCAACGAGGGAACATGGTCAAGAAGGCGGTCGTTCGTGCGCGGCGTTCCAGCATCCGTCTCCCGGCAGAACTGCGGCGCGCAGCCGAGGTCTGCGTGAGGATCGGCACCCACCGTTCCACGAGCGCTCTGGTGGCGGATGCCGTCAGCGACTTTCTGGCACACAAGGTCGGCGACGCCGGGTGGGTCGATCCCGATCGCAGCCTAGGTCGGTTCTTCGAAGCGAATCAGCGTCTGCGTGAGCTGCGGCGGTTGATGCGGCTCTCGCGGCTGCGTGCCGAGATGCCGGGCGCCAGTGCGGCGGCGGTCGAGGAGCGATTGCATGAGCAGTTGGAGGCGGAGCAGCGTCTCGCGGACGGCCCGTACTTGCGGCCAGTGTCCGCGGCTCGCCTGCGGCGAATTCTCGGCGCGGCGGGTCGTGGGCGAGGCACCGTGCTGCCGACGTTGCCAGTCCGCGGCACGCGGGGTCGCCGCTAGGCTTCGCCCCGTGCGCTCCCTCCTGCTGTCGTCGTTGTCGCTCGCGCTGCTCACCGCCTGCGGCACCGCTCCCACCCCCGCAACCGCACCCGGCGCCGACTACACGCTGGTGCTG
Source organism: Candidatus Kuenenia stuttgartensis (assembly GCA_945861365.1). Taxonomy (GTDB): domain Bacteria; phylum Planctomycetota; class UBA1135; order UBA1135; family UBA2386; genus UBA2386. Next base: position 3,635 of record CAMAUH010000145.1, on the reverse strand, counting down.
ATCCGCACCGGCCCGCGCACGACGCCGCTGCCGAAGGAGGAGCGCGGCCGCATGTTCCAGGGCCACTTCGACAACATGGAACGGCTCGCGCGCGCCGGTGACCTGCTGCTCGCGGGCCCGTACGGCCAGAACCGCAGCGCGCCAGACCTGCGCGGCATCTTCGTGCTGGTCGGCGACCAGACCCGCGCGCGCACGCTGGCCGAGACCGATCCCGGCTTCCAGCAGGGCGAGTTCCGCTTCGAGTACCACACGATCCGCACCGCGGCCCGCTTCCGCGACCTGATGGCGGCCGAGTTCGCGCGGCAGGACGCGGCGAAGGCGAGCGGCAAGCAGCCGAAGCCGGGTGACGGCGGCCGCGCCTACGTGCTGTTGGCCTGTGCGAACGGCGACGCCGCGCAGCGCCTGCTGGCGGCGCAGCCGACCACGTTGCTGTTCGCTCGCCTCGATGGCGCAGCCGCGTTCGTCGTGCTCGATGCCAAGCAGCTCACCGAAGCGCAGGCGCTGCTGGCTCCACACGCCAGCGAACTCGGCACGGTCACGCTCGACGAGTGGTTCGCGACCGACCACCTCGTGCAGTTCGGCCAACCCGTCCGCGGCTAGCCATCACGGCAGGATGCGCACCGAGCCGCTCGCGTCCCCGACGACGACGCGGCCGGCCATGCCGACGAACAGGCCGTGGTCGACGACGCCCGGCAGCGCATCGAGCGCGCGCTGCAACCCCGCCGGATCGTTGATGCCCGGGTAGCGGCAGTCGAGCACGAGGTTGCCGTTGTCGGTCACGAACGGCACGCCGTTCTTCATGCGTTGCTGCACCTCACAACCGGTCGCGGCGACGCGGCGCGTGGTGTGGCGCAGGCCGAACGACACCACTTCGACCGGCAGCAGGAAGGCGCGGCCGAGCTGCTGCACCAGCTTGCTGTCGTCGACGATGACGACCAGTTCGCGCGCGATCACCGCGACCAGCCGCTCGCGCAGGTGCGCACCGCCGCCGCCCTTGATCAGGTTCTTGTCCGGGTCGACCTCGTCGGCGCCGTCGATCGCGAGGTCGAGCCGTTCGACGTCGTCGAGGCCGAGCGTCGGGATGCCGAGCTTCTTCGCATGGTCCTCGGTCGCCTTGCTGGTGGCGACGCCGCGCACGACCAGCCGTTCGTCGCGCATGCGTTCGGCCAGGCGTTCGAGCACGAACGCGAACGTCGAGCCGGTGCCGAAACCGATCGTGGTGCCGCTCTGCACGAGGTCGGCGGCGGCGCGGGCGGCGGCGCGCTTGCCGGGATGGGGTGCCGTCATCGCCGCACGCTAGCGGAGGCGAAGCGGTCGCCGGTAGCGCGATCTCGCCTGTGCGTCGCTACGCTCGCTCAGCTCGCGAATGAACGAACGACCGGGATTGCCAGTGCGCGTGCAGGTCGGTTACGCGACCGCCGACATCGGCATCAACACGGTGGAGACCGTGCTGCGGTTGTGGGTGCTCGTCTACTACACCGACGTCGTCGGCCTGTCGGCGTGGCTCGCGGGCCTCGCGTCGGCGCTGGCGGTCGTGTGGGACGCGGTCACCGATCCGATCATGGGCGTCATCAGCGACCGCACGCGGCATCGCTTCGGCGGTCGGCGCGGCTATCTGCCGATCGGCGGCGTGCTGCTGGCGCTCGGCGTGTTGACGGTGTTCTGGCCGCCGGCGCTGGACGGGCAGGCGGCGAAGTTCGCGTGGCTGCTCGGCAGCTACTGCTTCCTGAACACCGGCATGACCGTGCTCAGCGTGCCGTTCATGGCGATGGCCGGCGAGATGACCGAGGTGCCGCACGAACGCGTCGTGCTGTTCGGCTGGCGCTTCGCGTTCTGCAATCTCGGCGCGCTGCTGGCTGCGGTGCTGCCGCAGGTCTGCGGCGGGGCTGCGACGACGACCGCATCGGCGATGCCGGCGATCAGCACGGTGGCGGCGATGCTGGTGGTGGTGACCGCGCTGTGCAGCTGGTTCGCGACCGCGCGCGTGCGCTTCTTGATGCCGCCGCTGCAGGACACGCCGCTGTTGCGCGCGTTCGCGGTGCCGTTCGGCAATGCCGCGTTCCGGCCGCTGCTGCTCGCCTATGTCGTCGCCAACACCGGCATCGGCATCAACGCGGCGACGTTCTCGTACTACTACCAGCACGTGCTCGAGCTGGGCGAAGCGGACACGCTGAACGTGCTGGCGGTGTTCATGGGCGTGTTCACGCTGTCGATCCTGGCCTGGGTCAAGCTCAGCAAGCGCTTCGGCAAGATCCGGCCGATGGTGGTCGGCGCCGGCACGCTCGGCATCGGCACCACGCTGCTGTACCTGCTGGTGCCGGTCGGCGGCTATGCGTGGGTGATGGGCGTCGGTGCGATCGGGCTCGGCGCCTTCGTCGGCAGCGTGGTGCTGATCGACACCCTGCTGACCGACGTGCTCGACCACGACTTCCTGCGCACCCGCCAGCTGCGCTCGGGGCTGTTCTTCGGCGTCTGGCGGTTCGCCAGCAAGATGGCGCGCGCGCTGGCGCTGGTCACCGTCGGCGCGGTGCTCGACGTCGCCGGGTTCGTCGAACAGGGCCGCGAGCAGCCGCCTAGTGTCGACACGGCCTTGATCCTGCTGTTCGCGCCGGGCGTCGGCGCCTGCTTCGTCGGTGCGGCGTGGATCCTCCGACGCTATCGGTTCGACGACGCCGCGCAGGCCAGGGTGCGCGCGCTGTTGCTGCGACGGGCGAGGCGCGAAGTCGGCGGCGATGTCGAGCGGACCAGTAACTTGCATTGAGCGGCGATGTAGTGGGACCTTCGCACACCGATCGGGAAGGTGCGTTCGTCTCCCATGCCCATTGCCGTCTGCTTGCTGGCGATTGCCTGGACGGTGCTCGGCCTCGTGATGATGGTCACGGCCGCGCCCGCGGTGCCGTATGCAGACCCCTGGCGCTATCTCGCCACGTACCTCGGCGAGCCATTTCCCGGCAATGTGCTGCGCGTCGACAATGGCCATTGCGAGGTGCTGCCGGACCTCGTGCGGTTCGCCGATCTGCGCTGGTGCCACGCCGACCAGTCGCTGCAACTCGGCTTCGCGGTGGCGACGGCGCTGTTGGTGGTCGCGACCGTCTGCCTGCTGGCCCGCCGCGGCGGGGTCGGGTGGTTGCTGCCGGCGGCGTTCTGCATCGGCGTGTTCTGGCTCGGCAATGGCCGCAAACTGGCACACGGCAACGAGAGCGTGCCGCTGTTCCTGATCCTGTTGTTCCTGGTGAACGGCCTGCGGCTCGCGGCCCGCGGCGAAGGGATCGGGCCGCATGCGCTGCTCGCGGTCACGCTGTGCGGTGTCGCGGCGACGTTCACGTTCGGCAGCGGCATCGCGTGCTTCGTGGCCTTCGGCGCCGCGCTGTGGCTGCGGCGCGCGCCGCGGCGCGAGTGGTTGCCGCTGATGACGGCCGGCATCGTGACGCTGCTGACGTTCTTCGCGATCGCCAGCCATCAGGTGAACGCCAGCGTGTGGGCGCTCGGCGAACGCTGTGTCGTGTGGCTGCACTGGCTCGGTGCGCCGTTCGTGTCGGCGACCAGTCCGCTGCTCGATCCCGAGCACGCGGCCCGGCAGCCGGAGCTGGTGCGCTCCCTCGCCGCACCGATCGCCTCGTGGGTCCACGCGGCGT
>CAMAUH010000144.1 GCA_945861365.1 Candidatus Kuenenia stuttgartensis | reverse complement strand
GAGTGGATCTCGCACCGCTTCGCCAGCGCATGCGTGTTCGCGACCGAGCGCTTCCGCCAGGGCGCGATCGCGCGCGGCACCGTGCGCGCGGACCGTTCGATCGCGGTGATGAACGCCGCCGACACGACGCTGTTCGACCGCCATGCGCACCCGTGGCGCGGCCCGGAGCGCGCCGACGAGTTCGTGATGCTGTACCTCGGCACCGTGTCGCACCGGCACGGCGTCGACCAGTGCGTGCGCGTGCTGCCGCTGGCCGCGAAGTCGATCCCCGGCATCAAGCTGGTGATCCACTGCAAGCTGTCCGAGGGCGAGGGCAAGCCGCTGCAGGAAGTGAAGGACCTGGCGCAGCAGCTCGGTGTCGCCGACCGTGTCGACATCCGGCCGCCGCTGCTGCTGCAGGACGTGCCGGCGGCGATGAGCCGCGCGTCGGTGGGTGTGTTCACGCCGCACATGGACGTGCACATCGACATGGCGCTGTCGCTGAAGGTGCCGGAGTTCGTCGCCATGGACGTGCCGGTGGTCGCGGTGCGCACGTCGATCATGACGTCGCTGTTGCGCGACGACGAGGTGATGCTGTTCGCCGACGGCGACCACGCCGCCTTCGCCGCCTGTCTGGAGCGCCTGCACCGCGAGCCGGCGCTCGGCCGCGCGATGGCCGAACGCGCGCGGCGCTTCACGCGCGACCACGCGTGGGAGAACGAGTTCGCCGGCTACGTGCAGCTGCTCGGCCGGCTGTTGGGGCGCCCGGTCGCCACCGCCCCGTTGCGCACCTGATCCACCGGAACTCGAGCGCGGGTCCGCTAGGATCCCGCACCTGATGAAGATCGCCTGCATCGGTGGTGGCCCGGCCTCGCTGTACTTCGCGCTGCTCCTGAAGCAGCGCTGCCCGGACGTCGAGATCGACGTCTACGAACAGAACCGCGCCGACGACACCTTCGGCCAGGGCGTGGTGTTCTCGGACGAGACCCTCGGCAACTTCGAGACGGCGGATCCGCAGAGCTACGCGCGCATCCGCGAGAACTTCGCCTACTGGACCGACATCGACACCTTCTACGGCGGCAAGAAGGTCACCAGCACCGGCCACGGCTTCTGCGGCCTCGCGCGCGTCAAGCTGCTGCAGATCCTGCACGAGCGCTGCGCGCCGCTGGGCATCCGCCTGCATTTCCAGAACGCGGTCACCGACATCGAGCGCATCGCCGCCAGCCACGACCTCGTCGTCGCCGCCGACGGCGTCAACAGCAAGGTGCGCGAACGGTTCGCGGCGTCGTTCAAGCCGCAGCTCGACTGGCGCAAGTGCAAGTTCGCGTGGTTCGGCACGACCAAGCGCATGACCGCGTTCACCTTCGTGTTCCAGCCGACCGAGTGGGGGCTGTTCCAGGTGCACGCCTACCCGTTCCAGTCGGATCGCGGCACGTGGATCGTCGAGTGCCGCGAGGAGACCTGGAAGCGCGCCGGCCTCGACAAGCTCGACGAGCAGCAGAGCGCCGCGTTCTGCGAACGGCTGTTCGCCGAGCACCTCGCTGGCGAGAAGCTGCTGATCAACCGCTCGATCTGGCGCACGTTCCCGACCATCCGCTGCGGCTCGTGGCAGCACGACAACGTGGTGCTGATGGGCGACTCCGCGCACACCGCGCACTTCTCGATCGGCTCGGGCACCAAGCTGGCGATGGAGGACGCGATCGCGCTCGCCGACGCGGTCGTCGCGCATCGCACCGACGTGCGGAAGGCGATCGCCGCATACGAACAGGCGCGCCGCCTCGACGTGCTGAAGGTGCAGCGCGCCGCGCAGACCAGCCTCGAGTGGTTCGAGAACAGCGAGCGCTACGTCGGGCAGCACCCGGAGCGCTTCGTGTTCAACCTGATGACGCGCAGCCGCCGCATCACCTACGACAACCTGCGCCAGCGCGATCCGGCGTTGGTCGCGCGCGTCGACGCCGTGGTCGCGACCGAGGAGAAGTCACCGGTCGCCACGCCGCCGATCCCGCCGGCGTTCGCGCCGTTCAAGGTGCGCGAGCTGACGATCCCCAATCGCGTCGTGGTGTCGCCGATGTGCATGTACTCGGCGACCGACGGCGTGCCCGACGACTTCCATCTCGTGCACCTCGGCAGCCGCGCCGTCGGCGGTGCCGGCCTCGTGTTCACCGAGATGACGAACGTGACGCCCGACGGCCGCATCACGCCCGGCTGCGCCGGCATGTGGAACGACGCGCAGCTGGCGGCCTGGCAGCGCGTCGTGCAGTTCGTGCACCGCCACAGCGGAGCGAAGATCGGCATGCAGCTCGCGCACGCGGGCCGCAAGGGCTCGTGCAGCCGGCCGTGGGAAGGCGACGCACCGCTCACCACCGGTGGCTGGCAGACGATCGCGCCGTCGGCCATGCCGTTCCGCGCCGGTTGGCCGGTGCCGAAGGCGATGGGCCTCGACGACATGATGGCCGTGACCGACTCGTTCGTGCAGGCCGCGCGGCGCTGCGACCGCGCCGGCTTCGACACGATCGAGCTGCACATGGCGCACGGCTACCTGCTGTCGAGCTTCCTGTCGCCGCTCAGCAACCAGCGCACCGACGACTTCGGCGGCGACCTCGCCGGCCGCGCGCGCTTCCCGCTGGCGGTGGCCGAAGCGGTGCGCGACGTCTGGCCGATGCAGAAGCCGCTGTTCGTGCGCATCTCGGCGACCGACTGGTTCGACGACGAGAAGCGCGGCTTCACCGTCGACGAGGCCGTGCAGCTGGCGACCTGGTTGCGCGACATCGGTGTCGACGTGATCGACGTGTCGTCGGCCGGCAACGTGCCCGAATCGAAGCCGCAGTACGGGCGCATGTACCAGGTGCCGTTCGCCGAACGCATCCGCTACGAAGCGAAGCTGCCGGTGATGGCCGTCGGCGGCATCGCCGGCATGGACCACGCGCACACGATCGTCGCGGCCGGCCGCGCCGACCTCTGCGCGATCGCGCGCGGGTTCCTCGGCGATCCCTACATGGTGCAGCGCGAGGCGAACGCGCGCGCGGTGCCATCGCACCGCTGGCCGCCGCAGTATCTGGCGGCGCGCGGTTGACCGACTACTGGACGACGAACGGTGTCGTCGCCTCGTCCAGCACCGTGATGCCGTCGGTCGCGCGCAGGCGCACGACCATGTCGACGACGCGGCCGACGTAGTTGGCCGGGATCGTCGGCACCGGAACCCACACGAAGTCGACGGTGAAGGGGATCGGCGGCAGGCCCAGCGGCAGGCCGGGGAGGATCGGCAGCTCGGTGCCGTTCGGGAGCCGCACTGCCAGGTCGATCAGCACCGTCTGCAGACCGGGCACCATGCTGTGCAGGAACACGTTGATCGGCAGCTGCGAGTTCTGTGGCAGCGTCGGCGTGCCGAAGCTGGTGAGGCCGCAGCGCGCCAGCTTGGCGGACAGCGTGACGTTCAGCGACGTGGCGGCGGCGACCGCCAACGTCGGCTGGGCAGGCCGGCTGAGGCTCGCTTCCGCCGTGCGGACCTCGACGCGCCAGTTCCCCGCCGGCACGTAGGTCGTGAACTGGCCCGTGCTGCCGGTCGTCGCGGCGCCGACGATCTGTTCGACGTTGCTGGCGAGGTCGAAGAAGTGCAGCGAGGCGCCGGCTTCCGGGCCGGTCGTGCCGGTGATGGTGCCGCTGACCGCGAAGCCGGCCGGCAGCGCGATCGCGCCCACATTGGCCGCCGCGGTGAGTGTGGTCGGGGCGGTCACTGTGCCGGCGAACGCGGTGCCGGGCCGCGGTTCGGCGCGCACGCGCAGCGGCGTGCCGGTCGGCACGGCGACCGTGAACGCGCCGTTCGCCGCGGTCGCGTCGCGGGGCGTGTAGACCTTGCTGCCGTCGGCATACAGCACGTCGACGTCGGTGCCAGCCACCGGCAGGCCACCGGCGGTCACGCTGCCGGAGAGCAGCGCGCCGTTCTGCAGGCGCAGCTGGCCGAGCGCCGTGTTGCCGAGCACCAGGGCGCCGTAGACCTGCCGTGCGACGTGCGTGTTGCCCACCGGCGGCTCGACCTCGAGATCGACGATGCCGAACGGCAGCAGCAGCGTGAACTGGCCGAACGTGTTGGCGGTCTCCACGGGCGAGTGGATGCGCTGTCCGGTCAGGGCGTCGTAGGCGCGCAGCCGCGTGTTGCCGACCGGCACGGCGGTCACCAGGTCGACGACCGAGCCGCTGACCGGGTAGGCGGTCGGCAGGAGCGCGACGCCGAGGTTGGTCGCCGCGGTCACGCCGACGTTCTCGAACTGCCGCGGCACCAGCAGTGCGCCGGTCGGCGGGACCACGCGCACGTCCCAGGTGCCGGCGGGCACGAACACCTGGAAGTTGCCGAGCGCGTCGGTGCCGTCGCGCGGCGTGAACAGCTTGGCGCCGTTCTGCGCGTAGACGTTGATGTTGGCGCCGAGCACGCCGACCCCCGCAGCGGTGCGCGCGATGCCGCTGACCGGGAACCCCGGCTGCAGCGTCACGTCGCCGAGTTGCACCGCGCCGACCACGGTCGCGGTGACGATCGTCGCCGCCCATGGCGCGCCGAACGGCGGCACGAACTCGACGTCGTACGAGTGGCCGTTCTGCAGCGACGTGATCGTGAACACACCGAGCGCGTCGGTCACCGCCGGCGTCGAGCCGCTGCCGGCATCGACCGTGATGCCGGGGATCGGCAGCAGTGCCGGGGACACCACGCGTCCGGTCACGGACTGCGCGAGGGCGGGAGCCCACGACAGCGAGGCCGCCGCGAGCGAGAGGAACAGGATGGTCTTCATGGGAGGTTTCGGAGGCGTGGTTGCCGGGCTTCAGAGGACGCGCACGGGGATCACCAGCGGGGCGGCGAGCGGGCTGCCGTCGACGCCGCGCAGATCGCCCTGCAGCCGCAGCGACACCGCACCGGAGAACCCGGCGCCGGTCGGCGCGATGGTCACCGTGGCGCCGGCGACCGACAGGTTCACGGTCAGCGCCGTGGCGTCGCGCAGCGCGACCACGCGGTCGGCGGTCACGCTGGCCGGATCGACCGCCCGGTCGAAGGTCAGCACGATCGGCTGCAGGCTCGTGACACCCGTCGCCTGCGACGGCGCCATGCCTTGCAGCCGCAGCGCGGTCGCGGCGAACGGTTCGAACTTGCCCGGTTCGCCGCCGGCGGCCGCGCCGAACGGTCCGGCGTCCGGTGCGGTGGCGCCCGCCGGCGCGATGCCGGCGCCGGTGGCCGGCGAGGCGGCCGCGAGCCGCAGATCCTCGGCGATCGAGCCGCCGGCGTAGGCTGCCAGCGAGCCCGGCGCGACGAACGCCGCCGGCGTGCCGTCCAGCACCAGCGTGTTGCCGCCGCCCTGCGCGACCAGCAGCGCGCGGCCGTCGTCGCCGGCGACCGTGCGCACACCGACCGGGAACTCCGCGGTCGACGCGACGGTCAGCGTGCCCTGGCTCACCGCACTGACGGTCGTGAACGCGCTGGGTGCCACCTGGAACACGCTGGCGTTCGCGGCGAGATCCACGTTGCCGGCGCCGATCGTGTTGGTGCGCGGCGCGGTCTGGCCGAGGAACACGCAGTCGGTCGCCGCCAGCGTCCGCACCTCGCCGCGCACGCCGCCGAGCTGGTTGCCCGCGAACCCGCAGTGGCTGGCCAGCAGCACCTTGTTGCCCGACGCGACGCGCGCGCCGTTGCCGAGGTTGCCGGCCGACCACGACGACGTCAGCACGATCTCGCCCGCGTTGGTCTCGCTGGTCACCAGCACGCCGTCGCCGGCGTTGGCGGTGCAGCGCAGCCGGTCGAGCGCGTAGGTGCCGTTCGCATCGGCGTCGATGTGCAGGCCGGCCGCGCGGTTGGCGCGCAGCGAGCAGCCCCGCACGACGATGCTGGCGCGGAAGCCGGGGAAGAACTCGTGCTCCTGGTCCAACAGCAGGCCGTCCAGGCCGTTGACCTCGAAGCGGCAGTTCTCGATGCGCACGTCGAACGCGCCGTTGCCGGTCGCCAGCGGTGCCGCGGCGAGGTCGGCGTCGAGGCCTTCGAAGCCGTTGCCGTAGAAGCGGCAGCCGGTGGCGTGCAGGCTCACGCTGCCGCCGTCCGGCGCTTCGAGGTTGTCGATGTCGGCGCCCTCCTGGCCGTTCGCGTCGAAGCGCGACAGGTCGAGGCGCAGGTCGATCGGGCCGGCGGACGACAGGCCGTCGCTGCCGTTCTCGGTGATCGCGCAGCCGACGACGACCAGCTGCCGGTTCGGTTGGGGCAGCGTGGTGATGGCCTTGATGCCGCGGTCGGTGCAGCGCCGCACCGCGACGGAACGCAGCTGCACGTCGCTGTCGACGATGTCGATGCCCTTCAGCACCGTGTTGCCGCCGTCGATCACGAAGCCGTCGAGCGTGCCATCGCTGCCGCCGCTCTGCACCGACACGATCTCCTGGGTCGTGGTGCCGATCAGTCGCGGCGCACCGGTGGTGATGTCGCGCGTCGCGAGCGCGAACGTGCTGTCGAAGCCGCCCGCGGCGTGCACGTTCGGGCCCAAGGCGTACGGACCAGCGCCGTAGTCGCCGCTGCGCACCCAGACGTTGCCGCCGTTGGCTGCACCCGCAACCAGCAGTGCGTCCTGCAGGTTCGGGAACGCCGTTGCCGGCGTCAGCCCGTTGGCGCCGGCCGCCGGGGCGCTGGCATCGACGTAGATCGGCGCACCGGGTCGCGTGCGCACGATCGTGCCGACCGGCGTCCACGTGGTGCTGCCGGTCGCGCGCACCGCCAGGCCGAAGAACGTGTCGGTGCCGTCGGTCAGGCCGTTCACCGACACCGGCGACGTCGCGATCGGCGCCTGCACCGGCGAGCCCGCGTACACCGCGCTCGAACTGGTGCTGACGAACAGCGCCGCTTCGAAGCCGGCGCCGGGCAGCTGCACGTCGAGGCGTGCGCTCTGGCTGCCGCAGCAGGCCGCGACGATGCCGGTGCTCTGCGGCGATGGCGTGACCGCGGGCGGGCTCGGCGGCGGGACCGGCGTGGTGCCGCCGGTGCTGCCACCACCACCGCCGCCGCCACCACAGGCGGCCAGCGAGGCGAGGATGAGGAACGGGAGGTTGCGAGAGTTCATGTTCAGAAGCTGAGGCGGGAGGTGATGACGAGAAGGTGGGCGGCGCTGTCGGTGGCCCAGGCCGAGCCCGGTTCGAAGCGCGCGGCGATGACCTCGAGGGTCAGGCTCGCGCCGAAGCGGTAGCCGAGGACGAGGTCGAGCTCGCGGCCGAGGTCGGCACTGCGGCCGGTCGGCGTCGTGCGCAGGTCGGTGTTCGGCGTCGTCGCCGAAGCCACGTCCTGCCGGTAGGTGTGGAACACCAGCGTCGCCGAGGCGCCTTCGAACGGCCGGATCGACGCGGTCAGCGTGGTGATGCCGATGTTCGCCAGCTCGGGGTCGAACAGTTCGCCGTAGTAGCGAAGGCTGGTGACGCCGCCGAGCTTGCTGTTGTTGTCGTTGAGGCCCGATTGCCGGTAACCGATCTCGTCGGCGCCGTCGCGCTGGCCACTGCCGTACGCCACGCCCGCACCGAAGGTGGGCCGCAGCGGTACGTCGAAACTCCACAGGCCACCGACATCGAATGCCCAGCCTTCGACGCGACGGGTGCCGATCTGGCCGCGCGCCACGCCGAGCTCCGCCCAATGGCCGAGGCCGTAGCGCGGTTGTGCGAGCGAGCGGATCCCCGCCAGCAGCGGTTCGAACCCGGCGGTCGTCTTGTCGGTGCGCTGCAGCACGTAGGCGCCGATGCGGGTGTCCGGGTCGAGCCAGCAGCGGGCATTCGCGATCCACACGCCGGTCTCCTCGTAGGAGTTGCGTTCGGCGAACAGCTCGCGGCCCTGGCCGTGGCCGATCTCGAACTCGCAGCGGCCTTGGCGCCACACCGCGCGAACGCCGTCGAGCACTTCGTCGTAGAGCCACTCGCGTTCTTCGTCGAAGTCCTGCCGACCGGCGAGGATCTGCAGCGACGACGACGGGTTCAGCGACACGAACGCGCGCGTCGCCTCGAGCACCTCGGTGTAGGTGGTATCACCCTGCTCGCGGATGGTGTCGTCGCGGCCGAACGCGAGCTCCGTCATCGCATAGGAGCCGGCGTCGTCGATCAGCCACAGACCAGCCGTCCTGCCCCGGAACTTGGGTTTCGTGCGATCGCCCGAGTTGGCACGGCTGAGGTCGTACTCGTCGTTCCATTCGAGCTCGCCGGCGGCCTGTCCACCGAGGCTGATGCGTTCGGTCAGCTTGACCGAGAAGGGCACTGCCTTCTGGTCCTCGCCGAGGAACAGCTGCAGCGGATCGTCCGACTTGGCCTGGCTCGCCGGCGACAGGCCGACGCCTTGTGCCGCCGGCAACACGATGCCGCCGACGTCGAACGTGGCCGCCGTGGGGTCGATGCTGCGCACTTCGCCGGTGACCTTGAACTGTTCGCGGGTCGGCATCGCCCGCAGCGTGCGCACGCGGTGCTGCTCGCCCTTGTCGCGAGCCTTCAGCCGCAGCCAGTCCCCGCTGCGTGGCTCGAAGCGGGGCCGCGGCAGCTTGTCCTCGCCTTCGTAGGTCGTCTCGGCGTCGATCGCGAAGTCGTGACCGAGCACGCGCACGGCGTCCGCGGCCACGTCCTCGGCCGGCCCGGTCACCTCGACCTTGTCGGCCTTGTCGTCCGGGCCGCGTGGGATCTCGTCGATCTCGCGCACGAGCGCGCGCCCGTCCTGGAAATCGCCCTTGGCCTCGACGAAATGGCCGACGGCGAGCCCGCGCAGCGTCTCGCGGCGTGCTCCGACGCAGCCCGTCGCCACCACGGCGAGCAGGATCGGCCACACCGGCCTCACGGGGCACCTCCGGCCAGCGCGAGCACTTCCTCGCGCAGGGTCGCCACCAACGTCTGCCACCGCGGGCGCAGCGCATAGACGCCACAGAGCCGCGCGCGCACCACGGTCCGGAAGGCGCGCATCCCGGGTTCGTCGGGACCGTGCCCGCAGCGGGCGAGCAGTCGATCGGTGCGGCCGCTGTCCGTGCCGTGCTGCTGCAGATCGCGGAGCCGTACGTGTTCCGCCAGATTGGCGAGATCGAACCGCATGTCGCCGAAAGCCATGCCTTCGAGGTCGATCACCGTCAGGGCGTCCTGGTCGAGGAACAGCTGCTTGTCGTGCAGGTCGCCGTGCACGAAGCCGAGTCGCGGCGGTGCCTCGGGAGCGGCCAAGCACGTGATGGCATCCGCCACGTCGCCGAGGTCGGCGCGCAGCA
>CAMAUH010000143.1 GCA_945861365.1 Candidatus Kuenenia stuttgartensis | reverse complement strand
GCGTTCGCGGCGATCGCCCGCGAGGTGCCGGCGCGCCTGTGCCTGATCGGCGACGGCCCCGACCGCGAGCACGCGCTCGCCGTCGCCGCCGACCTCGGCTGCCAGGATCGCGTCGACCACCTCGGCATGCAGGACAACCTCGAACTGCTGCTGCCGAACGCCGACCTGTTCCTGTCGTCGAGCGAGACCGAGAGCTTCGGTCTGTCGATGCTCGAGGCGATGAGCTGCGGCGTACCCTGCATCAGCACGCGCGTCGGCGGTTGCAGTGAGGTGCTCGGCGACACCGGCCGCCTGGTGCCGTTCGGCAACCCCGACGCGATGGCAGCCGCGGCTCTGCCGTTGTTGCATGACGTCGCGCAACACGCCAGGTTGTCGGTCGCCGCGCGCCAGCGCGCCGTCGACCACTTCGCCACCGACCGCATCGTCGCCCGCTACGAGCAGATCTACGCGCGGATCGTCGGATGAACGGTGCTGCGGGACCGACCTGGTTCTGCGACCACAACGCCGGTGGTCCGGTGGCGCCCGCCGTGCTCGAGCTGTTCCTCGCGACGGAGCGGGCCTGCCCAGGCAACCCGGCGAGTGCGCACGCACTCGGTCGCCGCGCCCGCGCCGTGCTCGAAGAAGCGCGGCAACGCATCGGCGCAGCGCTCGGCATCGCCGCGACCGACGTCGTGTTCACGAGCGGTGGTACCGAAGCCGCCAACCTGGCGGTGCTCGGACTCGGTGACGCGACACTGCCGGTCGCCGCAGCAGCGGTCGAGCATCCCGCGGCGTACGAACCCGCACAGTCGCGTGGGCTGATCCCATGGAATGTGGGAGCCGATGGCGTCGCCCACATCATCGAGCCCTCGCAAGAAGTCGGACTGCTGTGCCTCGTGCATGCGCAGAGCGAACTCGGTGTCTTGCAGCCGGTGCTCGCTGCTGCCGATCTGGCGGCCACGCTCGCAGTGCCTTTGTTCGTAGACGCGGCGCAGACGCTCGGTCGCGTCGCGCTGCAGCCGTTGTGCGACCGCGGTGCGATCGTCGCGTTGTCGCCGCACAAGGCCGGCGGCCTGCGCGGCCACGGCGTGCTGCTCGGTCGCGATCTGCATCGCCAGCTGCGACCGCTGCTGCGTGGAGGCAGCCAGGAGCTCGGGCTGCGGCCCGGAACGCAGAGCCCGGCTCTCGCCATGGCCAACGCCCTCGCGATCGAACTGGCGCTGCGCCAGAGCGCGGAGCGGGCCACCGCGATGGCGAACGTGCGCGCGGCGTTCCTGCGTGCGCTCGCCGCAACCGGTGTCATGCATCGCGTGCTGACGCCGCTCGAGCAGTCGCTGCCGAACACGGCGATGGTGCACTTCTCCGCGGTCGACGGTCGCAACCTCGTGCCAACACTGGATCTCGCCGGCATCCAGGCATCGCACGGTTCGGCCTGTTCCTCGGGAGCGCCGACACCACCGCGCATCCTGCAGGCGATCGGTCTCGATGACGCCACCGCACGCGCCTGCGTGCGCTTCAGCTTCGGTGCTCAAGACGCGATCGAGTTCGGCGAACACGCCGGCACGCGAGTCGGCGAAGTGATCGCGCGACGACAAAAAAAAAACTGACGTCGAACCGCGTGCGAGCTCGTGACGGCGAACGCGTTCCAAGTGGTTGCCCGCCGTGGGAGAGCGTGCAGTGCGCGTGCAGACTGCGTGAAGAACTCCGCATGGTGGCGGTGCAAAGTTGTACGCGTGCTCTTGCATGCCTCGATGTGACCGCTAAGAACGCGGCGGTCAGTCAGAGCCGTTGCGCAGCGGTCGCCTAACCGCCGCGCAGCCAGAGATTCGCAGCCAAGACCACCTCGTCGCGCGCTTCCTGCCAGAAGCCCACGGCGGCCATCCCGTCGGAAGACCACGTAGTTAGCCCAAGGCTACCGGTCTGTACCGACCCAACCTCCCTAGCCAGCCCTCACCACCATGGTGGATGTCCATGTCCCTGATCCCACTCCGCAACCGAACGCGATGCCACCGAAGCAGGGAAGGGAGGTGCTGCGGCGCCTCGTCCTGCAACTGGGCTCGCGGGTGCGGCGGGAACAGCTGGAGACGTGGTTCCGCTCGCTGGACGTGCTGCGCTTCGACGACCACGAGATCGAACTGTCGGTGACGAGCCAGTTCGTCCGTGACTGGCTGCAGCGGAACTTCCTGCCCGTGCTCACCGAGGTGGTCGCCAGTTTCGGCGAACCTCGGCGCCGGGTCGTGCTGACGCACCGCGAAGAGGATGGCTGGGACAGCCTGCGTTTCGCGCAGCCGGTCGCGGCGTCCGACGAGGTCGATCGCCTCGTGCAGACGCGCGATGAGCGCCAGCCGAAGCCGGCGACGACGACGGTCCCGCCGACGATGGTCGCCGCACTCGGCGGCCCGTTCGGTGAGCAGCCAGCTCCGAGCGGTCCGGTCACGCCGAACGGCCAGCTGGCCAGCGGCCGCAAGCAAGCCAGCCAGCTGAACCCGAACTACACGTTCGATCGCTTCGTCGTCGGTCCCAGCAACCGCCTGGCGCACGCGTCGGCGCTGGCGATCGGCGAGAACCCCGGCTGCGCCTACAACCCGCTGTTCGTGCACGGCAACGTGGGCTTGGGCAAGTCGCACCTGCTGCAGGCCATCTGCCACACGGTGCACCGCCGCGACCCGAACGCCCGCGTCGTCTACATGAGCTGCGAGGACTTCACGAACGCCTTCATCACGGCGATCCAGAGTCACCAGCTCGATGCGTTCCGCGCGCACTACCGCACCGCGGACATCCTGGTCATCGACGACGTGCAGTTCCTGGCCAACAAGGACAAGACCCAGGACGAGTTCTTCCACACCTTCAACGCGCTCTACGACAGCCAGAAGCAGATCGTGCTGTCGTCGGACCGGCCGCCGGTCGAGATCCCGACCGTCGAGGAACGGCTGGTCTCGCGCTTCAAGTGGGGGCTGGTCGCCGAGGTCGAAGCGCCGTGCTTCGACACCCGCGTCGCCATCGTGCGTCGCAAGGCCGCCGGCCGCGGCATCGACCTGCCCGAGGACGTCGCCCGCTTCCTGGCCGAGCGCGTCGTCGGCAACATCCGCGAGCTCGAGGGTGCGGTCATCAAGGTCGTCGGTGTCGCCGCGATCACCGAACAGCCGATCTCGCTGGCGCTGGCCGAAAGCTGCGTGCGCGGCATCCCCGTGCGACACACCCAGGTGTCGGCCGAGGACATCATGTCGCTGATCACGACCGAGTTCGCGATCTCGGCCCGGGAACTGGTCGGCAAGAGCCGCACCCAGACGGTCAGCATGCCCCGCCAGATCGCGATGTTCCTGCTGCGTGAGCACACCGAGAGCTCGCTGGAGGACGTCGGGCGCATCTTCGGCAACCGCGACCACACGACGGTGCTCTACGCCGTCAACAAGATCCGCGAGCGCTCGCAGAAAGACCGTCTGTTCAAGGAACTGCTCGACGGCCTCAGCAACCGGCTGATGACGCGCACCGTGCGCAGTTGAGCCGCAAGCAGAAGCAGAAGCGGCGGCCGCCACGCGGCCGCGACGCACTCTGCACCGCCGCGAAACCAGACCGCGGATGCGCTTGGCCCGGCGATCTTTTGACGGGTAGTCGCGTCGCAGACCGACCGGTAGCACCCGCTGCGCGAACCTGCGTCACGAAGCCTGTGCAGAGCCCTGGGAGGGTTGCTGGATGGTTCGCGGAGAGTCGTGCAGCACTGTCCGCAGGTTGCTGGTCGCCGTCGTCGGACCAGCCCGAAGGTGTCAGCAACCTCGAGAGTTCGCCGACTTTCCCCGCTGGTTCTCCAACATCGGTGGATGGCCGCCGAACCGGCTTTGTCCTTCGATCCGCGGGCGATCGCCCGCTAGCCTATCCACACTCGTGACGGCACGGATGACGGTGATGAGAGAGAGAATTCTCATCTACTCAACCTCATCGTGCCGCTCCTTGTCGCACCGCCAGTCGAACGATCGTCGATCCGCAACGAGCAACGCACCAGCACACGACCGATGAAGATCCTCTGTGACCGAACGGCCCTTCAGGAAGCGGTGAACGTGGTGTCCTCGGTGGTTCCCGTGAAGACCACCAAGCCGATCCTGATGAACCTGCTGCTGCGCGCTGACGGTGACGGCATCACGCTGTTCGCGACCGACCTCGAGATGGCGGCGAAGGTGCAGCTCGACTCGGTGAAGGTGACGCGCAAGGGTTCGGTGCTGCTGCCTGCCCGTGAGTCGAGCGCGCTGCTGCGCGAACTCAGCGACCCGACCGTGACCTTGGAGAGCACCGACCAGCGCTGCCGCATCGAGAGCGGTGGCGGCTCGTTCGTGCTGCTCGGCGAGGACCCGCAGCAGTTCCCGGATGAAGCGGTGGTCAAGTCCGGCAAGCGGCTGGAGATCGCCGCTGGCAGCATGCTGCGCATGATCCAGGAGACGGTCTTCGCCGCGGCGCGCGAGGAGACCCGCTACGCGATCAACGGCGTGCTGCTCGATGCAGCGGCCGGCTGCGTGCGCATGGTCGCCACCGACGGCCGTCGCCTCGCGATAAGCTACGAGAACGTCGAGGCCCAGGACGAGTTCAAGGTCGTCGTGCCGTTGCGCGCCCTCAACACCCTGGTGCGGGCGTTGGGCGATGGCAGCAAGGAGATGCTGCGCATCGACGTCGGCGACAAGCAGATCGTCTTCCACATCGGCAAGGTGCAGTTGGTCAGCCAGCTGCTCGAGACGCGGTTCCCCGACTACGAGGGTGTGCTGCCGAAGTCCGCGGACACCACGGTCGAGATCCAGAAGTCGGTGCTCGAGAGCGCGCTGCGGCGGGCGGCCATCTTGTGCTCCGCCGAGATGCGCATGGTGCGCTTCGAGGTCGGCGAACAGGCGCTGCGCATGACCGCCGAGAGCTCCACGCGCGGTCGCGCCGACGTCGTCATCGACGCGGTCGTGAAGGGCGCTGGCGGCAGCATCAACTTCAACCCGGACTACATCCTCGAAGCTCTCCGCGTCTGCCAACTCGACACGATCCGCCTCGACATGTCGGACGACTCGATGCCGGCGAAGTTCACGCTCGGCGAGTCGTTCACCTACGTGGTCATGCCCATCAGTGGTGCTTGATCCGTGGCGCCTGCCCGGCGAGCCATTTCGACAGCCGTGACCGAACCCAAACCCGTCGGTGACTTCCTGCGCGAGATCCTGCAACAAGCAGGACGAAGCAAGTCGCGCAGCGCCTACAACGAAGCCCTCGACCAGATCCTGACGCCCGTGCTGCGACCACACTGCCAGATCGTCGGCTGTCGCGCCGGGAAGCTGGTGGTCGAAGTCGACAGCGCGCCGCTGTTCGCCGAGCTCAGCGGCTTCCGCCGCGAAGAGATCCGTCTGCGCATCAACCAATTCGTTCCTGATCAACCCATCGCCCAGCTGCAGTTCCGGCTGGGAGGCACGGGACATGTCTGACCAGAATCCACCAGTAGCTCGCTACGACGCCAGTTCGATCAAGGTCCTCGAAGGACTCGACGCGGTGCGCACGCGCCCGGCGATGTACATCGGCGACACCGGCATGAAGGGCCTGCACCACCTGGTGTGGGAGGTCGTCGACAACTCGGTCGACGAGGCGTTGGCCGGCCACGCCAACCGCATCGACGTGCGCGTGCACAAGGATGGCTCGGTGTCGGTGCGCGACAACGGCCGCGGTATCCCGGTCGACATGCACGAGAGCGGCAAGCCCGCACTCGAGGTCATCCTGACCAAGCTGCACAGCGGCGGCAAGTTCGACAAGGGCAGCTACAAGGTGTCGGGCGGCCTGCACGGCGTCGGCATCAGCTGCGTCTGCGCGCTGGCCGAGGTGCTCGACGTCGAGGTGTCGCGCAACGGCAAGGTCTACCGGCAGACCTACGTGAAGGGGCAGAAGGCCAGCGAGTTGGCGGTCATCGGCAAGTCCGAGGGCACCGGCTCGATGCTGCGCTTCAAGGCCGATCCGTCGATCATGGAAGCGACGGAGTTCTCGTACGACATCCTGCGCAAGCGCCTGCGCGAGCTCGCCTACTTGATGGGTTCGGTGCGGCTGCAGATCACGCTGTTCGACGAGCGCACGGACAAGGGCGAGGAGTTCCTGTTCCCGGAAGGCCTGGTGGAGTTCATCAAGGACCTCAACACCGGCAAGAACCCGCTGCACAAGGACGTCATCTACTTCCGTCGCCGCATGCCGACGGAAGAGGACCCGGAGAAGGTCTACGAGGTCGAGATCGCGCTGCAGTACAGCGACGCCTACCACGAGAACGTGTTCTCGTTCGTCAACAACATCAACACGATCGAGGGCGGCACGCACCTGGTCGGCTTCCGCACCGCGCTGACGCGCGCGCTCAACAACTGGGCGCGCAACGAGAAGGTGCTGAAGGAGAAGGATCCGGTGCCGACCGGCGAGGACTTCAAGGAAGGTCTCGCGGCGGTGATCTCGGTGAAGGTCCCGGACCCGCAGTTCGAGAGCCAGACCAAGATCAAGCTCGGCAACCGCGAAGCGCAGTCGATCGTCGAGACCGTCGTCGGCGACGGCATCCGCACGCACTTCGAGGAGAACCCGAGCGTCGCCCGCACGATCTTCGGCAAGGCCATCGATGCGCTGCGTGCGCGCGAAGCGGCCCGCAAGGCGCGCGACCTCGTGCGGCGCAAGTCGGCGCTCGAGGGCGGCGGCCTGCCGGCGAAACTCGCCGACTGCCAGAAGGGGACGCCGCGCGACGAGGCCGAGCTGTTCCTCGTCGAAGGCGACTCGGCAGGCGGCACCGCCAAGCAGGGCCGCATGAGCCACCAGGCGATCCTGCCGTTGCGCGGCAAGATCCTGAACGTCGAGAAGGCGGCGGTCGACAGCATCCTCGACCACGAAGAGATCCAGACGATCGTCAGCGCGATCGGCACCGGCTTCCTGACCGAGGAGTTCGAACCGGAGAAGCTGCGCTACGGCAAGATCATCGTGATGACGGACGCCGACGTGGACGGCTCCCACATCCGCACGCTGCTGCTGACGCTCTTCTATCGGAAGATGCCGGAGCTGGTGAAGCGCGGGCACATCTACGTCGCGCAACCGCCGCTGTATCGCATCCAGAAGGGCAAGACCGAGCGCTACGCGGTCACCGAAGAGGAACGCATCAACCTGCTCGCCGAACTGGGCCTCGGCCCGACCGCGCTGTCGCACAGCGGGGCTTCGAACGGTGCCGGCAAGAAGTGGAGCGGTCGCGATCTGCGCACGCTGATGGATCTGGTCGCGAAGCTGCGTGAACAGGAGAACCGTCTGCCCGCCGACGCTTCGGTGCCGTTCCGCGCCTACCTGGCGGCCGCCACGGTGCCCGATCGCCAGTTGCCGGCGATCTACTACATCGTCGGCGGCAAGGGTCGCTTCCTCGACAACGAGGTGCAGCTCGCTGCCGAGCTCGAGAAGGTCAAGGCGCAGAAGGGCCGCGACATCGTCGTCTACGAAGGGCCCGATTCGCGGTGTCGCCGCGACCAGGGTGATGTCGAGGCCTATGCGCTGCACCTCGGCAACGACGTGCGGGTGCTGCTGCAGAAGATCGATGCGCTCGGCGTGCCGGTCGGCTGGAACGGCGAGGCACCGAGCGGCCCCTGGAAGATCAGCAGCAAGGAAGCCGACGCGGGCCAGACCTGCGACGGCCTGTTCGAGGCGATCGACGTGATCCAGAAGACCTGCGAGAAGGACCTCGACACGCAGCGCTACAAGGGCCTCGGCGAGATGAATCCGTCGCAGCTGTTCGAGTCGACGATGGATCCGGCGCGCCGTTCGCTGAAGCGTGTCACCATCAACGACGCGGTCGAAGCCGACCACATCTTCACGGTGTTGATGGGGCCAGAGGTCGAGCCACGGCGCGCGTTCATCGAGATGCACGCGCTGGAAGCGACCAACGTCGACATCTGATCGCGTTCGCGACGACGGTTGCCGGCCGTGGCTGGCCACGGTCGGCCTTCGCCCAGCCTGAGGAACCGCGCCGATGCATCGCCTGCGCTACCTGATCGGGACCCTGACCCTGCTCGCCGCCATCGCTGGCGCCTGGTGGATCGTCAAGTTGCTGCGCAACTTCGACGATCGACCCGGCCTCGCGCTGCAGATCGAATTCCGCGAAGCGCGGGGTCTGCGCGGCGGCGCCGACGTGCGCTACCGCGGCGTCACCGTCGGCACGGTGCGCGCGGTGTCGATCGCGACGGATGGCAGCAAGGCGGTCGCCCACGTCGTGCTGCAGCCGGGCGGGGCACTGCACGCGTGCGTCAACAGCAGCTTCTGGATCGTCACGCCGCGCTTCAGCGGCCTCACCGACGGCGCCACCGGCCTCGACACGCTGGTGCGCGATTCGTACGTCGCGTTCCAGACCCCGAGCGAACGTGGCTCGCCGTTGACCGCGGGCAGCCTGCTCGCCGGCCGCGAACGGCCACCGTCGGCCAGCGAGACGGAGCCGCTCGAGGACATCGGGCACGGCGATCTGCTGATGACGCTGCTGGTGCCCGAGAACCACGGGCTGCGGCCCGGTTCGGCGGTGGTGTTCCGCGGCATGCAGACCGGCGACGTGCGCCAGGTCGAGCTCGCTCCTTCGGGCACGCACGTCGAAGTGACGCTGCGCATCGCGCGAAAGCATCGCCAGTCGGTCACCGACAAGGCGATGTTCTGGGTGGCGCGGCCGTACGTCAGCGGGGCGCTGTTCTCCGGCTTCACCGTGACCGATGTCAGCGCGCTGCTGACGCCGTACGTCAGCTACTACGGCGATCCCGGCAAGGGCGTGCTGGTGCAGGACGGCTACCGCGTGGCAGCGAAGGCGGCGCGGCCCGAGTTCGAGACCTCCGGTGTGCCGAGCGAGGCGTTGAAGCAGGCGCAGCGGGCGAGCCAGCCGGCCAGCGACGCGCTGGTGCTGGTGCGCATCACCTACGCGGCGATCGAACGCGACACGTGGAGCGCCGACGATCCGGTGCAGAAGCAGGGCAGCGGCCTGCTGTTCCTCGACCGCAGCGGCCGCGCGATCGTCGTGACGGCGCGCAGCCTCGTCGATGGCTCCTACACCGAACGCGACGCCTTCGATGGCCTGCCGGACATCGCCGACGAACAGCTGAAGGTGCTGCTGCCGAACGGCAAGGTGCTGCGCGCGGGCCGCGTCTGGGTGCACCCCGACGGCATCGATCTGGCAGCACTGGTGCTCGAGGACGTGCCGCCGGACCTGGTCGGCACGCGTGCCGACCGTCTCGCGTTCCAGGGTGCTGCCGTTGGCGAGCTGGTGGTGCATGCG
>CAMAUH010000142.1 GCA_945861365.1 Candidatus Kuenenia stuttgartensis | reverse complement strand
GTCAGGATGATGCCCGACGTGCCGACCAGCGCGCCGACGACGATCAGCAGCGGGTTGGCGATGACGAAGCCGGCAGCGGCGCCAGCGACACCGGAGTAGCTGTTCAGCAGCGACACCACGACCGGCATGTCGGCGCCGCCGATCGGCATGACCAGGAACGCGCCGAGCACGGCGGAGGTAAGCGCCAGCAGGATCGAGCTGGTCGCCAGCACCCACGGACTGTCGGTGGTGCCCATCCACGCCGCCATCGCGATCACAGCGAGGCCGAGGCCCGCATGCACGTAGTGGCGCTGCATGCCGGAGAACGGATGCGTGAGCTTCTTGCCCGACAGCTTGAAGTAGGCGACGAAGCTGCCGGTCAGCGTGACCATGCCGATGACGATCGTCGCCGGCGTGCTGATCGCGTAGACGGTGCCGAGGTCGGCGATGTGCGCGTTGCGCCAGGCGCCGGTGGTGTCCCACAGAGCACCGTTGGTCAGCAGGTCACCGAACGCGACCAGCGCCGACGCGAAGCCGCCGAAGCCGTTCAGCGCCGCGACCATCTCGGGCATCTGCGTCGTCGCGGTGCGCTTGGCGATCACTGCACCGGCAGCGCCGCCGACCAGGATGCCGGCCACGACGGTGATCCAGTTGATGTTCGGCGTGATCAGCAGGACCGCGACGATCGCGATCAACATGCCGAGTTCGCTGATGCGGTTGCCCTGCTGGCAGGTCTTGACGCTGGTCAGCCGCTTGATGCCGAAGACGAACAGCAGCGTCGCGAGCAGATAGAGGTACTGCATGGCTCACTTCCCCTTCTTCTTGAACGAAGCGAGCATGCGGTCGGTGACCAGGTAGCCGCCGACGACGTTGACCATCGCGAACACGATCGCCAGGAACGCGACCGCCTGGGCGACGAAGCCGGTGCCGCTCTGCGCGCAGATCAGCGCACCGACGACGGTGATGCCGGAGATCGCGTTGGAGCCCGACATCAGCGGCGTGTGCAGCGTCGGCGGCACCTTGTTGATCAGCTCGAAGCCGAGCAGCGACGCGATGACGAAGACGAACAGGAAGTAGAATTCCATCGCTCAGTGCCCCTGCGCAGCGACAGCCTGCGCCGTTGGTTCGTGCCGGATGACGCCGTCGTGCACGATCGTGACGGCGCCGAGGATCTCGTTGTTCAGGTCCAGGTTGACGGCGCCGCTCTTGAGGAACTCACCGAGGAACGCGACCACGTTGCGCGCGAACATGCGCGAGGCATCGGCGCCGACGCGGGCCGGCAGGTTGGTGTCGCCGAGGATGGTGACTCCGTCGACGACGACGGTCTGGCCCGGCTTGCTGCCCTCGACGTTGCCGCCCTGGCCGGCTGCCATGTCGACGATGACCGAGCCCGGTTTCATGCCCTTGCGCATGTCGGCGGTGACCAGCACCGGCGCCTTCTTGCCCGGCACCAGCGCGGTGGTGATCAGCACGTCGGCCTGCGTGATGTGCGCCGACAGGATCTCGCGCTGCTTCTTCAGGAACTCGGCCGTCGTCTCCTTCGCGTAGCCGCCCTTGGTCTCGGCTTCCGGCGGGGCACCGGTGTCGACGAACTTGGCGCCGAGCGATTCGACCTGTTCCTTGACCGCCGGCCGGATGTCGTTGGCCTCGACGATCGCGCCCAGCTTGCGGGCAGTCGAGATCGCCTGCAGCCCGGCGACGCCGGCGCCCAGCACCAGCACGCGCGCCGGCGTGATCGTGCCGGCCGCCGTCATCATCAGCGGGAACAGCTTCGGCAGGTGCACCGCCGCCAGCAGCACCGCCTGGTAGCCGCCGCAGGTCGCCTGCGAGCTGAGGATGTCCATCTTCTGCGCGCGGGTGATGCGCGGCATGAACTCGAGCCCCATCGCGGTGACCTTGGCGTCGCGCAGCGCCACGACCGACGGCAGCTGTGACCCGGGCGTCAGCGTGCAGACCAGCAGCGAGCCGGCCTTCTGCTGGCGTGCGAGTTCGGGCGTGGGCATCTGGATGCCGAGCACCAGATCGGCGCCGTGGCGAGCGGCCGCATCGACGAGCGAGGCGCCGGCGGCTTCGTAATCCGCATCGAGGAAGCCGGCAGCAGCACCAGCGCCGCGTTCGACCTGCACCGACGCACCGAGCTTCGTCATGCCTTTGACGGTTTCGGGCACCGCAGCGACACGCGTCTCGCCGGCGACCGATTCCTTCGGCACGAAGATGACAACCATGGGTCTGCCTCCGTTTGGGGGCCGCGAAGAGAATCAGACGCACGCATCTCGCGCCACCGGGAATCGCAGCTAGTCTCAAGCTCCGATGACTAGCTTCGTCGCGCGGCTCGCGGAACGCGTGCTCTCCGGTCAGGCGCCGATCGTGATCGGCTTGGATCCGCGTCTCGACGCGTTGCCCAACCGTGTCGCCAAGGATGCGGCACCGGTCGCGCGCATCGTCGCGTTCTACCGCGAGGTGATGCCGGTGCTCGCGCGCCACGCGCCCTGCGTGAAGCCGAACATCGCGTTCTTCGAGTGCTTCGGCAGCGACGGCTACCGCGCCTACGAGGAGACCTGCGCGCTGGCGCAGCAGCACGGGCTGCTGGTGCTCGGCGACATCAAACGCGGCGACATCGGTAGCACCGCCGAGGCCTACGCCGAAGGCCACTTCCGCATCGCCGATGCCGTCACGCTGCATCCGTACCTCGGCCTCGACTCGGTGCAGCCGTTCCTGCAGCACTGCCGCACCGGCAAGGGCGTGTTCGTGCTGGTGCGCACCAGCAACCCGGGCGCGAAGGACTTCCAGGATCTGCAGGTCGGTGGTGAGCCGCTGTGCGACGTCGTCGCGCGCGCCGTGACCCGCTGGGGGCGCGAGCTGCCGCAGGCCGAGGGCTATTCGCCGGTCGGCGCCGTCGTCGGTGCCACCTGGCCGCAGGAACTCGCCCGCCTGCGCGCGCTGCTGCCGAACGCGTGGCTGCTGCTGCCGGGCGTCGGCGCGCAGGGCGGCAAGGTCAGCGATCTCGCCGCCGCGTTCGACGCGCGCGGCCTCGGCGCCCTGGTCAACCAGAGCCGCGGCGTCATGCAGTGTTTCCAACCCACCGCCGACGACTGGCTCGATCGCATCGAGGCAGCCGCCCGCAGCTTCGCCGCCGAGTGCCGCTCGACAGCGACCCGTTCCACCGCGCAAGGCAACTCGTGACTTCCACCCTTCGGCACATCTCCTTCAGGCGCCTCGGCACCTCCGACGTCCACCAGCGCTACCTCGAGGACGATCGCGACCTCGGCCAGTTCCTCGGCATGCGCGCCCGCTCGGTGCAGGAACTGATCCGCCGCGCGCCGACCGGCGCCGGCCGCCTGCTGTCGCGCGAACTGCTGGTGAAGTCGCTGCGCGCCTACGCCGAACGGCACAACGCACCGCCCGAAGTGTTCGCCAGCGCCGAGTCGCTGCTCGACCCCAACGTGCACGTCGTCGTCACCGGCCAGCAGCCGGGGCTGATGGGCGGGCCGCTGTTCACGTTCCACAAGGCCGCCACGGCGATCCGGCTGTGCCAGGAGATCAACGCGGCGGGCACCGGCATGCGCGCGGTGCCGGTGTTCTGGAACCACAGCGACGACCACGACCTCGACGAAGCGAACCGCTTCTTCCTGGTCAACCAACAGCAGGAGGTGCAGCGCTTCCGGCTCGACCTGAACCGCACCAACGAGCCGCTGCGCAAGATCGGCATCGGCCGCGAGATGGACAAGCTGCTCGCCGAGATCGACACGCTGCTGCCGCAGAGCGAGTTCCGCGAGCGCATGTTGGCGCTGTGCAAGCCGCGCCATCCGGACGAGGCGCTCGGCGACCAGACCGCGCGGCTGCTGTTCGAGGCGTTCGGCAAGCACGGCCTGCTGATCATCGAACCGCGCGACCTGCCGAGCGAAGCGTTCGAGCCGCTGGCGCGCTGGTGGACCAAATCCAACGAAGTGCGCGACAAGGTCAAGCAGACCTGTGACGACCTCGCCGACGTCGGCGTCGACGTCACGCTCGATCCATCGACGACGATGATGTTCGAGCTGACCGGCGGCAGCCGCGAGCCGCTGGCCGATGCCGAGACGTTCACCCGCGTGCAGGACCTCAGCCCCGGCGTGCTGCTGCGGCCGCTGTGGCAGGACGCGTGCCTGCCGTCGATCGCGTTCGTGGTCGGTCCGGGCGAGCTCAGCTACCTGTGCGCGGTGGCGCCGCTCTACCGCCTGCTCGGCGTGCCGATGCCGGTGTTCGTGCCGCGCGCGTCGCTGACGCTGGTCGAACCGTCGCTGCAGCGCCTGCTGACGCGCTTCTCCCTCGACCTGCCCGATCTCGACCAGACGCCCGAAGAGCTGGCCGCCAAACTGCTGCAGGGCGACGACGGCAACGACATCGAGGACGCGATCGAGGACCAGATGGGCAAGTTGCGCGCAGCGCTCGACGGCATCCAGCCGAAGCTGACCGCCCTCGATGCCTCGATGGTCTCGGCGCTCGATCGCGCCCGCACCAAGTCGCTCGAAGAACTGGAACGGCTGCTGCAGAAGGTGCGCAACGCGCGGCAGAACCGCGAGGGCACCGGCATCAAGCAGCTGCGGCGCCTGTGCAACACGCTGCGGCCGCGCAATCGACCGCAGGAGCGCGTGCTCGGGCCGCTGGCCTACCTGTGCAACTACGGCCCGTCGCTCGCCGACACGCTGATCGGCGCCGCCGATCCGTTCCGCATCGAACACGGCGTGCTGGAGCTGTGAGCGCATGACGCACGCGACGCTGCCGGCCGCCGACGTGCTCGCGCTCGGGCCGCACCCCGACGACATCGAGATCGCCTGCGCCGGCACGCTGTTGCTGCTGCAACGTGCCGGCAAGCGCGCCGTGTTGCTCGACTTCACGCACGGCGAGAAGGGCTCGCGCGGCACCGTGGCCGAACGGGCCGCCGAAGCCGCCGCCGCGACCACGAAGCTCGGTGTGCTGGTACGCGCCAACCTCGGCCTGCCCGACACCGGCGTGCGCGTCGACGACGCGTCGACCGACCTGCTGGTCGCTGCCCTGCGCGCGGTGAAGCCGACGCTGCTGCTGGCGCCACACCCGCACGACGTGCACCCCGACCACGTCGTCTGCGCGCAGCTGACCGAACGCGCGTTCTTCCTCGCCGGCCTGCGCAACTACCAGCCGCAGCTCGGCGCGCCACACCGGCCGCGCGTGTTCCTCAAGTACCCGGGCAACCGCCCGATCGAACCGACGCTGGTCGTCGACATCACCGCCGTCGCCGATGCCAAGGGCGATGTGGTGCGTTGCTACCGCTCGCAGATGAACCCGCCGCAGCGTGAGCACCTGGTGCTCGGCCTCGACGTGCAGGAACGCGCACTGCTGCGCGACCAGTTCTACGGCGCCCGCATCGGCGTGCGCGCCGGCGAGCCGTTCGCGCACGAGGGGCCGCTGCCGGTGCGCGAGATGTCGGCGCTGCTCGGCTGAACGCCGCGGCCCGATATCACGAACGGGAAAGTCGGTGGTTGATCTGGCGACAGGGCGCCGCAAATGTCACGAACGGGAAATTTCAGATGGAATGGCTGGGGCGTCCCAGCCTAGTTTCCCGATCGGGACATCCATGCAGCACGTACGCAGCACCACCGATCTCGGAGCCGCCATCCGTGCCGCCCGCAAGGCGCAGGGCATGCGCCAACCCGATCTCGCCGCGGCATGCGGCACCAGCGTGCGGTTCGTCGTCGAACTGGAGCGCGGCAAGTCGACCGCGCAGGTCGGCAAGGTCCTTCACGTGCTGCACATGCTGGGGCTGCGGGTGTCACTGACGGCAGCGGATCCGCGATGAAGCACCGCTTGCACCTCTGGTTCGAGCAACACCGCGTCGGGCGGCTCGATCAAGCGACCAACGGCCAGCGCACCTTCACTTACGACGACGGCTGGCTTGCACACGACGAGCGCTTCCCGATCTCGCTGTCGATGCCGCTGCACGGCGAGACGTTCCCGGATCCACTGACTCGCGCGTTCTTCGGCGGCCTGTTGCCCGACGAAAACGTACGTGCGCGGCTCGCCAAACACCTCGGTGTGTCGGCGCGCAACGAGTTCGCCATGCTGCGTGAAGTCGGCCGCGAGTGCGCGGGTGCCCTGGCTCTGTTGCCCGACGACGAGACGCCCGGTCCCGCCTCGACCGAGCCGCCGCGACTGCTCGACGACCTGACCCTCGCGAATCTGCTGCGCGAACTGCCTCGCCGTCCATTGCTCGCGGGCCGCGAACTACGCCTGTCGCTGGCCGGCGCCCAGGACAAGATCGCCATCGTGATGGTGGGGGAACGCATCGCGCTGCCAGCTCCGGGCGCACCGACATCGCATATCCTGAAGGTGCCGATCGCCAACTACGAGGCGACGGTGGCCAACGAGTTCTTCTGCATGCAGCTGGCCGCACGCTGCGGCATCGACACGCCAGGGACCAGCCTGCGCGTCGTCGACGGCATGCCGATCCTGCTGATCGAGCGTTTCGATCGCCACATCGACGCGAACGGCACGCTGCGCCGTCTGCATCAGGAGGACTGCTGCCAGGCGCTCGGCATCCCGCCGGACTGCAAGTACCAGAGTGAAGGCGGCCCTGGTTTCGCAGCGCTGTTCCGGTTGCTCACCGATCACAGCACACGCGCCGCCGCCGACCGCGTGCAGTTGCTACAGCGTGTGCTGTTCCACTTCCTGGTCGGCAACGGCGACGCACACGGCAAGAACTTCTCGTTGCTGCTCACCCGGTACGGCGCCCGGCTGGCGCCGACCTACGACGTGATGAGCACCCTCGTCTATCCCGACCTCAGTCGGCGCATGGCGATGAAGGTCGGATCGCGGCGCGAGTTCGCCGAGGTGCAGCCCGAGCACTGGGCCGCGTTCGCGAAGGAGATCGGCATGTCGGCGCCGGCGGTGCGCGATCGGCTGCGCGAACTCGCGGCGTCGTTGCCAACGACCGCACGGCAACTGGCGACCTCGCTGCCCGCATTGGCAGACACACCGCTGATCGATCGCCTCGTCGAGGGCATCGCCGAGCGCTGTCGCGCCGTTCCTTCCCGTTGACGGCGCAGCGCGAGAAACCACTCGCAAGGAATCGGCGCGACCGCGACCATCGCCTGACGAGGTTCCACCATGAAGCGCATCGCGGTCATCAACCAGAAGGGCGGCGTCGGCAAGACCACCACGACGGTCAACCTCGGCGCCGCGTTGGCACAACGGGGCTACAAGGTGCTGCTGCTCGACATGGACCCGCAGGCCAACCTGACGGTGCACGTCGACAAGCGCCCGGACCTCGAGAGCAACACGCTGACCAACCTGCTGGTCGAGGACACGCCGCTGCAGGACCTCGTGCAGCCAACCGCGCTGCCGAACCTGTTCGTGGTGCCGAGCGACACTTCGCTGGCCGGTGTCGAGCAGGTGCTCGCCAACCGCATCGGCCGCGAGACGATCCTGCGCGAAGCGCTGGAGGCGTTCCCGGCCGCGAGCTCGTTCGACTTCGTGCTGTTCGACTGCCCGCCGTCGCTCGGCGTGCTGAGCGCCAACGCGCTGGTCGCCGCCGACCACGTCGTCATCCCGATGCAGGCCGAATACCTGTCGCTGCAGGGCATGGCGAAGCTGATGGAAGTCATCCAGCTGGTGCAGAAGCGCCTGAACCAGCAGCTCAAGATCGCCTGCGTGCTGCCGTGCATGCTCGACGCGCGCACCAACCTCAGCACCGAGGTGTTGCGCGAGATCGACGCGCACTTCGGCCAGCTGCTGGCGCGCTCGCGCATCCGCAACAACGTCAAGCTCGCCGAGGCGCCGAGCTTCGGCCGCACGATCTTCGAGCACGCTCCCGACAGCAACGGCGCCCGCGACTACGAGGCGTTCGCGGGCGAGTTCGTGACGATCGTCGGCGCCGCAGCCCCACGTGCGGTGGCCCCGGCAGAGGCGCCCATGGCCGCGCCAGACACCACGCCACCGCCCGCAGCGCCACCACGGCAGGCCGACGCCTCGGCCTGAGATCGCGCACCGTCGAACACTGCTTCATGTCGGCGAATGCGACGGTCGATACCGCGCGCATGAAGCGCGAGCCCGATCTCGACCGACTGACGACCCTGCTCGGCCAATGTCTGGGTCGCATCGACGAACAGGCGTTCCGCCTGCAGCGACAGGACGAGGACGAGGACGAGGACCAGTTGATCGGCGACGTGCTCGAAGACGAAGCGGCGCGACTGCAGGAACTGGTCGGCACGCTGATCGAGCAGGAACAGTCGCGCGAGGAATGTGACCTCAACCGGCTGGTCAGCACGTCATTGACCGCCTGCGTCGCCGAACTGGGGGTGCCGATCGTCATCCGCCAGCGGCTCGCGCAGAACCTGCCGACGATCGCCTGCCGCCCGGCGCAGATCGCCTACGCGGTGCAGCGGGCGTTCGTGATCGCCGCCGGCCGCCTGGGTGTCGGTGACGAACTGGTGGTCACGACGCGGCGCGAGCAGGAGCAGGTCGTGCTGGAGATCGAGAGCCGCGGTGGCGAACGCGACGCGCACCTGGGCCAGCGCGTGCAGACGCTGTGCGATTTCGTCGCGGCGATGCACGGCAACTGCCGCGTGGCGCACGACGAGCGCGCCAATCTGCTGCTGGTGTTGGAACTGCCGCAGCAGGTAGCCATCGACGACTGCTGAGGTTGGGTGGCGCGCCAGTAGGATCCGCGCCCATGCGCATCGGCATCGTCTGCTATCCGACCGTCGGCGGCAGTGGCGTGGTCGCGACCGAGATGGCACTCGCCCTCGCCCAGCGCGGCCACGACGTCCACCTGCTCAGCTACGACCGACCGGCTCGGCTGCGGCGCGGCGTGCCCGGCCTGCGGTTCCATCAGGTCGCGGTGACGGCGTACCCGCTGTTCCGCTATCCGCCGTACGACCTGGCGCTCGCCACGCGCATGATCGAAGTGCGCGAAGAAGCGGACATCGACGTGTTCCACGTGCACTACGCGATCCCGCACGCGGTCAGCGCGTTCCTGGCGCGCAGCATGTGCGGCGACAACGCCTGCATGCCGTTCGTGACGACGCTGCACGGCACCGACATCACCGTCGTCGGCAGCGACCGCGCCTACATGCGGCCGACGCGCTTCGCACTCGAACAGTCCAACGCGGTGACCGCGGTCAGCCAGTACCTCGCCGACGAGACGCAGCTGGTGTTCGGCGTGCGCAAGGAAGTCGAGGTCGTGCACAACTTCGTCGACATCGATCGCTTCAAGCCGAACGGCAGGAAGCCGTGGACCGAACGGCCCGACCAGGAGCGG